>NZ_JAAHFV010000285.1:0-8444 GCF_010672755.1 Moorena sp. SIO1F2 | reverse complement strand
GGCCGATCGGCAAGCCGCTGAAGCCAAATTTGGATTCTATCCAGATTTAGAAGCTTTGCTTGCCAGTTTACGGGCAGCAAAATCTATTCAAGATTGGCCGGGATACTTATCCTTATTCAAGCCAGACCCTAAGCTAAAAATACAAGTTACAAAAACACTGCACAAGGTGGCTTATGGAGTAAGAGAACGGAATCGCCTGGAAAAACATCAAGGCACAGTCATCGGTCTTGGTATTAGCCCCGATGACAGCAGAATCGCTAGCGTTGATAACACGGGAATCATCTGCTTGTGGGACAGGTCAGGCAAACTTCTAAATGATGATTGTTTCCAAGGGCCTGAAGGCTGGGTTCAAAGTGCCAGTTTTAACCCTGATGTCAGTTCACTGGCTACCATTACTGCCAGTGTGGATTCTGATGGAAGTATGGGACCAGATAGCATTTTTACCTTGGGTTTATGGGACTTAGACACTCAACAGCAAGTTGAGCTAAACCAAGGCCTTAGAGGCTGGGCGTGGGAGGTCAGCTTTAGCAAGGATGGCAAGCAACTGGCTACTAAGGACGGCTCTGATCGTGTTAGCTGGTGGAACTTATTGGGTGAACAAATATCCGAAAACCAATTTAAAGGAGAACCGAAATTCTCCATGGCTCAGACACTTCGTAGCAGTGATGGTAAGGTTGCAACTGCTGAAGCAGACACATTCTCCTTGAAAGACTCGTCTGGTAGAGAGATAGCTCTAATCAAAACAAATCACGTTTGGATTGATAGCTGGGTTTTCAGCCCTGATGGTCAGCAGTTGATTACCGCAGGTAGAGATGGCAGTATCCGCATTTGGGACTTTAAAGCTAATCAATTTCCTGTGAATAAATTTCGGAGTGAAGACCCGGTTTGGAGTTTCAGTTTTAGTCCAGTTAGTAGTTTACTAGCTACCGCAGACAATGATGGTAACACCCGGTTGTGGAATTTAAATGGTACAAAGGAGAGGACATTTCCAGGACAACGAAAAAGTAATTTAGTTCCAAGGGTTATTTTTAGCCCTAATGGTCAACAACTGGCTACCATGGAAGGGTATGCTATCGTCCGCTTGTGGAACTTGAATGGTAAAAAATTGGCTGAATCAAAACCATCTCAAGGTCAGATTGTGGGCGTAAGTTTTAGCCAGGATAGTAGCTTCTTACTAACTACGGTAAAAGAAGGTAATGTCCACTTGTGGAATCAACAGGGTACATCTTTAAAAAAATTTAGCGCCCCTCAAAGGGATATTTGGCAAGTAAGTTTGAGTCCTGATGGTAGCTTACTTGCAACACTGGAAGATGACGGTACTGCACGCTTGTGGGATTGGTCGGGCAAATCTTTAGCCGAATTTCAAGGTCATTCTAGTCGAATCGACAAGGTAATTTTTAGCCCTGATGGGAAGTTACTGGCTACCGCCGCAAGAGATGGTACTGCCCGTTTGTGGAACCTAGATGGCAAAGAGTTAGCCCAATTCAAAGGATCTGCAAATGGGGCAATGGAGGTAAGTTTTAGTCCTGATGGCAAATTACTTGCAACTGCTGGATTAGATCGTATCGCTAAGTTATGGGATGTAGAGACCAAGGAGCAGGTGGCAGAATTCAACGCACAGGATGAATATCGGGTCTTGGATCTCAATTTTAGCCGCGATGGTAAGCAACTGGCTATGGTTGCCAACGATAAAATAGTGAGGTTATGGAAGATTGAATCATTCGATGATCTGATGATGCGGGGTTGCAATTGGGTGCGTGACTATCTGAAGAATAACCCTAATGTCGAGAAAAGCGATCGCCATCTTTGCGACAATCTTAACAAGTAGTTACCTTCATGTAAAAGTTTTGGTAGCCACGATTGTGTTTTTAGCAATTGGCTCATCTTTCTAATTGTTGAAGAATTTGCGATTGGCCTACGGCCAATCGGGCAGCGGCTCCAAAGAAGCATCACTTCTTTCAACTTTGAAGCGAATCACTCGACATCGATGAAATGGGGATCGAATGCTAAACTTAAGCTATTGATTACAATTCCCTTCTTGATGCAGTCGCTCATGGGGGAAACCCCCGCGTGAAGGCGCTGCCTTCCCAAGACCGCGCTGCATCGCTTCGAGGTATGATTAAACCAAGGGGTAGTAATGGCTGAATCTTACTTAATTTATCTTGATGTTTGTTGCTTAAATCGTCCTTTTGATGATTGGCGACAAGATAGAATTCGATTAGAAGGACAAACAATCCTAGATATTTTTCAGCGGTTTTATTCAGAAGAATGGAAGCTGGTAAGTAGTGAAGCTATAGAAGCAGAATTAAACCGAATGGTTAATCTTGACAAACTAGACAGGATTAGAAAATTATTACGGGTTGCTGAAAATAAAATAATTTTAACCGATGAAATAGATAAACGTTCTCAAGAAATAGAAAAGTTAGGATTTGGTTTGTATGATTCTTTTCATATTGCTTGCGCTGAAACGGCTAAGGTAGATGTATTATTGACAACGGATGATAGATTGCTCAAGAAAGCAATTAAGTATAGCCATCTCTTAAAAGTAAAATTAGATAATCCTGTCACTTGGTTAATGAACACTTTTGTATTAAAAGGAAATAACAACAATGACACCAATTGAATTAAGACAAAAAGGCTATTATGCCTTAGTTAAGGAATTAGGGCAAGTTGATACAATTCGTTTTTTACAAGATGTAGGATGGGGTTTTGGTGATTATACTCAAGAACGTCAACAGTCTCTAAAAAATGTGACAAGATCTGATTTTTGGCAAGACATTCAAGAAATTAGAGCCAAAAAAGACCTTGAAAATCAATGATTCTGTTGCAGCTAGCGAACGCGCCCCGCGTGACCTACGGTCAATCGCGTAGCGTGGCCGTAGGCCAATCACACCGAAAGCATTACCTAGGAGTTCGATTTGCTATCAGCAACAGATAGTGAACGCATCCATTCATCCAAATCCTCGGGTTTCGTAAAGTCCAACAACGCCTCCCCCAAAGCTTCAAGCTGAGGGAGGGATAAGGCTTGAACCTGCACTCGCATGTCTGGGGACACTTCTAGAAATGCGACGCAAGAGTTGGCGGAGGATGAGAGATTGTTCCCCTTCGTAACGGCCTTCATCCTTAATGTCTTGATAAATTACAGACTGCTGCATGATATCTGTGCGTAAAATCTGGTTAATGAAGTCCCTCTTTAAGAATAGCCCTGCTAGAATCCCAGCGCACGCAGCCACATTGCTCTGTATCCTAATTTCTGGAATCGTCTCAACTCTTGCAGCCACCTGACGTAAGGTTTGAGCAGCATCGGGGGTTTGTGTCAGTACAGCCAAGGGCAATAACCCCGTCGATTCCAGAAACAGCTGAGTTGGTTGTTCCCATAGCCGAATGACCTCGAATTCGTGACGAGTACCAGGAATCTCAAACGCTGTCTGATAAACAAGTTCAGAAGTTGAACGGGTCAAGTAAATGACCACTTGGCGCATCTGCTTATTGGGAAAACGGCGGAAAACTCTCAGGCGGTAATCTGCCATTCAGCAAGCCCATAGTTGAGTCAGGTTGAGTCTGAAACTCGACGTGAAGCACGAAATCATCAGAATTCAGCAAAATCAAGGCATCCGCTCGAAGATGAAGACTTGTACTACCGCTTGATGCAAGAAGTGTTTGTCTACTTGGGACAAAATCGCTGGCAGCATAGTTGGCAAGCGGTAGTATTTTGGGCTAAGCGCAGCTTGGATACAGGGATTCCCAGATGTTACGATGGCGAAGTCCAAACAGGATATCTGCGCTCACAAAACCCTCGATGAAACTCCAGACACCTCAGACTCAATCGGATTGGGA
This sequence comes from Moorena sp. SIO1F2, assembly GCF_010672755.1. NCBI lineage: Bacteria > Bacillati > Cyanobacteriota > Cyanophyceae > Coleofasciculales > Coleofasciculaceae > Moorena > Moorena sp. SIO1F2. The sequence goes on along the minus strand of NZ_JAAHFV010000285.1, from coordinate 4,607 downwards.
CTGATACGCCTGGTAGTGGAACCAGAGACCAATGTCCAACACAGAGTACAGCAACTAGAAAGATGTGCTAGGGCTCTACCAGTAGCACAGCAAAGAAATGCGATAGAATTAATAGAACAAGCCTTAGTGTATAAATTTCCTGAACGTCCTTGGAGGGAATTGGAAGCGATGTTTGGACTTACTGAATGGAAACAGACCAAATTTTATCAGGAAGTTAAGGCTGAAGGTCACCAAGAAGGTCATCAAGAAGGTCATCAAGAAGGTCGCATCACTGAGGCACAGATTTTGGTCATGCGTCTGCTGAAAAAACGATTCCCAGAAATGACCGAGGAAATAAACAACTTAGTTCAAGGTTTGTCTTTGTCAAATTTGGAAGGGTTAACAGATATTATTTTTGAGTTAAAAAGTTGGGAAGATTTCTTGAGTTGGTTGTCACGAGTAGACCAATAATGCTCACATGGAGTTGATACCAGTCATACTCTAGAAATGCTGTGAAAAAAACTCCCAACTTTACAATGCCTTGAACACCTGGTTAGGTCAAGTCTGCCCTTGGAGCCATCAGAGCGATCTGATGACTTGCCTGTGAAAGCGTTGTGATTGGTTCCATACGGGGGCATTGAACCCCCGGGTGGAACCGCGCATTCCTCTCAAACCAAACCAAAGATTATGGTGTGAGGCTCCTGCTAAACTAGCTGATCTTCCCTATCTCCGAAATCAGTGAAGCCTGTTGATCAAGCTCAAGGGTGAAGCTCAAAGGTAAGCTTCGGTTTAAGAACCCATCTGGGCAGCAACTTCTTCAGCAAAGTTGCTTTCTTCCTTTTCTATACCTTCACCCAAGACGTAGCGAGTGAAGCGACGCACTTGGATGTTTTCACCCAACTGGGCAACACATTGCTTGACTAATTCTTCCACTGTGATGCTTTGATCACGAATGTAAGGTTGATCCATCAACGAGAGTTCTTTAAGGCGTTTGTCAATCCTACCCTGAACAATTTTCTCTTTGATGTTTTCTGGCTTTTTGCCTAGGTCATCCCTACCCATTTCAATGTCTTTTTCTTTTTGAACAATCTCTTGAGGGATGTCATCGACCTTCACGTATTCAACGTTAGGGCAAGCTGCTACTTGCATGGCGACGTTCTTGACTAGGGCTTGGAACTCGTCGCGGCGGGCAACAAAATCGGTCTCGCAGTTAATTTCTACGAGTACACCGACTCGACCACCAGTGTGGATGTAGCTGCCGATAATTCCTTCTGCTGCCACACGACCGGATTTTTTCTCAGCTGAGGTAATGCCTTTTTTACGCAGCCATTCTATAGCTTTGGTCATGTCTCCGTCGCTTTCTACGAGAGCTTTTTTGCAATCCATCATGCCAGCGCCGGTTTTTTCCCGTAGCTCTTTGACCAGTTTTGCTGTAATTTCCGCCATGTTGTTTTTGTTCCTACTGTTAGTGAAACTGATTACACCGTGATATCTTCCCACACTACTCGATCTGTGAGTATGGGCTTACCAGCCCACGCTGAAAGCTAGTTGATTTTTATCAAAGGATAAATTCAGGGTGGGGCTTCAAGTTCGAAGATAACTAACTATTCTTCCTCAGTCTCCTGGTTATCTCCTTGATCTACGGATTCAATTTGCTCACTTTGTTCAGTCTCTTGAATTTCTTCCTCGTCTGGGAACTCCTCTAATCCCTCTTCAAATTCTTCGTATTCGTATTCCTCTGCGGTGTCTAGCTCACCATGACGGCCTTCGTAAATGGCATCAGCCAGTTTACCTATGATTAGCTTAATCGACCGGATCGCATCGTCATTAGCTGGAATCGGAATATCGGCTAAATCAGGGTCGCAGTTTGTATCTAATAGTGATACTATCGGTAGACTTAGCTTTTCACATTCCAAAATAGCGTTGTACTCACGCTTTTGGTCTATGATTATGACAATGTCGGGAACCTTACGCATCATTTTGATGCCACCTAGATACTTCTGAAGCTTGCCTAGTTCCCGACGCAGCATAGAGCCTTCTTTTTTTGGCAGTAAGTCAAGGGCACCACTGGTTTCCCGACGCTCTAAATCTTTCAGTCGCTCCACCCTGGTCTTAATTGTTTCCCAGTTGGTGAGCATACCACCTAGCCAGCGCTGGTTAACATAGTAGGCACCACAACGGCTTGCCTCTTGGGCAATAATTCCAGCAGCTTGGCGCTTAGTACCGACAAACAGAAATCTCTTGCCCTGCTCTGATGAGGTCCGGATATAGTGATAAGCGTCCTCCATCAGCTGAGCTGTCTGTACCAAGTCAATGATGTGGACACCATTGCGAGCAGTGTAAATGTAAGGATCCATCTTGGGGTTCCATCGGCGAGTCTGGTGACCAAAGTGAACCCCTGACTCTAGCATTTCAGCTAAAGAAACTACAGGCATAATTTTTTAACTCCTAATTCGGGTTTAACCTCCATCCAGGTGGATTTCCCTTTAGAAACACCCGAAACCCTGGATGTGCGATCTTTATAAAACCCTTTTAGGGTAACACATTCTGACTCTCTAATGGCAAAGGGATTAGATGGATGAATTTTCTTACAAAAACATTAAAACTGTTAATTGGTAAGCTATCAGCTATCAGCTATCAGCTATCAGCTATCAGCTATCAGCTATCAGCTATCAGCTATCAGCTTACGCGCACGCTACACCGAACAGCGATCAGCCATTGGCCGTAGGCCAGGGTACTTGAGGTGCTTTTGAATAAAATAAGCACCTCAAGCAGCGTGAGCTTTAGCTCACGGCTGTTCCCTTAGCGTGGCCAAAGGCTGACCGCTGACCGCTGACCGCTGACCGCTGACGGCTGACGGCTGACGGCTTACCCTACTACTACACGGGGTAGTCGGTGCTTAAAACCACAAATAATTTCCCAGGAAATGGTGCCTAAAGCCATAGCCCAGTGATCTGCTGAGATTTGCTCTTCCCCATCCTGTCCAATTAAGGTAACAATTTCCCCAACTTGTATATTAGGAATATCACTAACATCGAGCATGAGCTGATCCATTGTAATTGCGCCAATCTGAGGAACTTGCTGCCCTTGGATGATGACATTGATGCGATTGGAAAGATTTCGGGGAACACCGTCAGCATAGCCAATACCGACTACTGCTAGACGCATCTGTCGATTTGAAATAAATTGATGGCCATAGCTGATACCAGTTCCAGGCGGAATAGTTTTAATTTGGGTGATCCGGGCTTTTACCTGCATCACTGGCTTGAGGTGAATAACATTTTGAAGATGCTCTGCTGGGTAGAGACCATAGACGGCTAATCCTACACGCACCCAATCGTAGTGCAATGCTGAGTCGGTTAAGGTAGCAGCGGAATTGGCCAAGTGTAATCGGGGTGGAGTTATGCCACCAGCCTTTAATTGTGCGATCGCGTTTTTAAACCTTTCATGCTGCTGTCTCATCACTGTGGGGTCAGGACTATCAGCAGTAGCTAGATGGGAATAGACACTAGCTATTTCCAAGTTAGGTAATTGTTGGACTAGGCGTACAAACTCGATAGCATCTTGCCAAGGCATTCCCAACCGGGACATTCCTGTATCTAGTTTCAGATGCACTGGCAGGGTTTGGTTTAGACCACTCAAGGTTTCCGAAAACACTAACGCTTGTTGAGGATTACACAAAGTTGGTTCCAATTGCCAGTGAGCGATCGCTTTGACTTGTTCTGGGGTATTAGTCGCTCCCAACAAGAGTATAGTGGCCTTAATTCCCCCTTGCCTGAGTTGAATGCCCTCTGAGACAGTAGCAACACATAACCCCCCAGCACCAGCTTCTATAGCTGTGCGGGCAACGGTTAGAGCACCATGGCCATAGGCATCGGCTTTCACTACTGCCATTAGTTGGGTAGTATGGCGCAACAGCTGCTGTATTTGCCGTAAATTTTGATACAAAGCAACTTGATCAATTTCCGCCCAGGCTCTTTGGCGTAATCCAGGATAGAACGGGTCAGTTAGACAGTCAGTATTATCCCCTAGGATTTGTGTGACAGATTCGGACTGTAATGGTGTTATACCAATCCTCTGCTGAAGCTCTCCCATCGGAATTCACTCCTCAATTACTCACACATTACACACACATTACACACTATAGGCCGAATGGCGCTTTGAAAAGTTGCGGTGAGATGTCACAATGTTGCACGGGGCTAGTAGTTCAATATAGTTGGCATTGAACGGCACCCTGCTCAGGATAATCTGATCGGTTGGCTATTCTACCTACCTAAAAAATCCTGAACTATGGGATTTATTTAGGTAAGTATTACAGCAGCTATTAGGATTTCTTAAGCACTAAACATGAGATAACCCACATCTGCTGTTTTTTTGAAACATATACTTCATGGATTTATCAAAGATTCCTGCTCAACCTAAACCAGGTCTGATCAACGTTTTAATTGAAATTCCCGCAGGTAGTAAAAATAAGTATGAGTTTGACAAGGATCTAGAAGCCTTTGCCCTTGACCGGGTACTTTATGCATCGGTACAGTACCCCTATGACTACGGCTTTGTCCCTAACACTCTAGCAGATGATGGTGATCCTCTGCTAGAGTGTTAGGGACAAAGCCGTAGTCATAGGG
>NZ_JAAHFV010000284.1:0-8547 GCF_010672755.1 Moorena sp. SIO1F2 | reverse complement strand
ATAATCAAGAGCCGACCTCTGAGAAAGAGCCAACTAATACTCAAGCCCAACCTGCCGAAGAGCCACCAGCTAATACTCAAGCCCAACCTTCCCAAGAAAAACCGGCTGATTCTGAAGCCAAACCTTCCCAGCCAGCCAATTCTGAAAAACCCACTGTTGAGAAAGACCCTTTTAATACGGAATTGCCTGTGAGGACTATACCCCGAATGAGTGCTGTGGAATTCTACAACCGGGGCGTGGATCAACTAGATAATGGTAATTATCGAGAGGCAATGGCAGATTTCAAACAGGCTTTGCAGCTGGAACCCTATGACCCTGATATCAACTACAATCTTGGCTACGTCCACCACATTCAGGGGAATTATCAAGAAGCGATTGATAACTACACTGCTGCTATCAAGATTAAAACCGACTATGGTGAAGCCTATAGCAACCGTGGCTATGCCTATTTTGTGCAAAAGAAGTACATCGAAGCGATCGCTGATTTTTCCAAGGCTATTACTCTGACACCCGATAATGATACGGTTTATCTCAGTCGAGGTAATGCCTACTCTGAAATAGAGAACTATTTCCAAGCAATTGCCGATTACGATCGAGCTGTGTCGATTAATCCTAAAAATGCTATGGCTTACTACCAGCGTGGTTTAACTCGTAGTAATCTCAAACAGTATCAAGCTGCTGTAGCTGATTACACAGAAACTCTAAAAATTGAACCCACTTTTGCCGATGCGTTTTATAAACGGGGTCTAGCAAGCCTTGACCTCAATAAGGTTGAGGAAGCGATTCAGGATTTCAAAAAAGCGGCTGATTTATTCCAAGAACAAGGCAGAACTGAAAATTACCAAGAAGCGATGGAAGCCATCAAAAAGCTTTAATGGCGACCGGACGCTTGAACTGAATTGGCTTTTCAACAGCTTTCTTCTGTGCAGTACCTAGCTCACACCAGAGGCTGAAAAAGCCACAAAGATCAAGCCACTTACTAAAATCAGAGCTGTTACACCCAAGATCAGGTAGTTGCGCTTTTCTGCTGCAGTGGGTGGCTCTGCCTGGTACACTTTTGGCTCTTTAGCAAAATTGTTCAAACGTCCGCCGTCTTCTACTGTATATGGCATTGATTACAACCTTTTTTTACTTTATATATATAAATGTAACAAAGAATGTAACAAAAATTGGTATAAATACTCTTCAGTTTTCCTGATCAGCTTGATTTGTTAATCTAAACTATTAATCCAGTCCTAGACCTTGACAAATTATTTGATATATGTATTTATAGCAGTTCTCAGAATCATCAGGTACACAGGTTTTTTTACTACTCCCTACTCCCTACTCCCTACTCCCTACTCCCGCGCAACCCCAAGGGCGTAGTACCTCACCTAATTGAGAACTGCTATATCAGCTAGCTAATGGTACCAGTGAGGGGTGAGCTAGCACTAGCATAGTTTTTAACTGGAATACGACCAGCTAGGTAAGCCAGACGACCAGCTTCGGTGGCCATTCCCATGGCTTTTGCCATCATGACAGGATTACCTGCTAATGCGATCGCACTATTAATCAATAAAGCATCTGCCCCTAACTCCATGGCATAGGTGGCTTCACTGGGGCTACCTATGCCAGCATCTACCACCACCGGAACTCCAGCTTCCTCAATGATGATTTCAATATTGGCAGCATTCTTGATGCCCTGTCCCGAACCAATGGGTGAACCCAAAGGCATCACCGTCGCACATCCTACCTCTTCTAGGCGTTTGGCTAATAAGGGATCCGCATTAATATAGGGCAAAACGGCAAACCCTTCTTTTACCAGTTGCTCTGCTGCCTCTAGAGTACCAATGGGGTCAGGGAGTAAATACTTAGGATCAGGAATCACTTCCAGTTTCACAAAATTATTGTCTTCTTGACCCAATAGCTTCGCCATTTCCCGACCAAGCCGTGCCACTCGCACCGCTTCTTCCGCCGTTTTACAGCCTGCGGTATTGGGTAACATCCACAGTTTCGTCCAATCCAGGGATTCCGCTAGCCCTTCGTGTCCTGGTGCTTTAGTTTGTACCCGACGCACGGCCACCGTTACAATTTCACTGCCACTAGCCGCAATACTTTTAGCCATTACCTGTTGAGAGTCATACTTACCTGTGCCAGTCATCAGACGAGACCGAAAGGTTTTTCCCGCAATGGTTAGTAAATCCGGTGGTTCCGTCCCATTGTCAGAGTGAGAGTCCCGGACCGTAGCAGAATTATAGTGCAGCACTGGTGTTGAGGAGGAGTTACTAGATACACTGAGATGATGACTAAGATTAGGACTAAGATTAGGAATGCTTTGATTTGAGGCTGGTTGATGGTAAGGTCGGTCGTATCGAAATTGATCTAACAATGGGTCAGACTTTTGCTTCTCAATCAGGTCAGCCAGCAACAAAGCGGTCACCGGAGCCAGCAAAATACCGTAGCGATAGTGACCAGTAGCCAAGCTCAGGTTTTGGCATGGACTAGTGCCAAGAATTGGTAATTGGTCAGGTGTGGTTGGTCGAAATCCCCACCAACACTCATGAATCGAGCAGTGTTGAATTTCCGGATATAGCCGGATAGCTGATTTTAACAAACGGTTAATTCCAGCAGTAGTGTTGTCAGGCTGCCAACCTACATCCTCTACTGTTGCACCAATCAAAATTCGTCCATCTCGACGGGGGACTAGATAAACCTCAGAGCTGAATAACACTCGCTGTAGTGGCAAGGGGTGTTGATAATTTTTAGTGGCTTTTACTGACAGCATCTGACCTTTTTTTGGAGCCACTGGCAAGGGCAATAGTTGATTAGACCAGGCTCCAGTTGCTAGGACATAATGGTCTGCATGGAGTTCCCCTGCGGAGGTTCTAATCCCAGAGACTAAGCGATTGTGTTGCTGAATTGCCTCCACAGCTATGCCTTCACGTAGGTCTACTCCCCATTCTTGGGCAGCCAGTCGCAGGGCTTTACTGAGTGCTTGGGGGACCACCTGAGCATCTTCTGGGTACCACCAACCACCAACCACTTCTGAGCTTAAACCTGATTGATAGCAATGAATCGTATCTTTATCTAACCAGTCAGCAACTCCGGTTTTGTTGCTGACCTGCTGTTGCTGATTTCCTGGTGCCCCTTCATAGACCGGTGCTAAAAAGCCACAGGGCCAATAGCCCGTTGCCACACCAGTCATCTGTTCCAGTTTGGTACACCATTGAGGATACAGTGAGTGGGACCACAGGCCCAAATCTAGCATGGGACCGATGGGGAGCGCTTCTGAGAAGGGTGCCAACATTCCCGCTGCAGCTAGGGTGGCACCTTCTTGGAAATTGCGGGTGACAACAGTTACTGTTGCCCCACGCCGCTTCAGTTCTACAGCGATCGCTAAACCGATAATGCCACCGCCAATAATCAGAATGTCACTTGCTGCTTTCATAGGTTAAGGAGAGTGGAGACTAGGGATTGGGGAAAGTATCAAGGATGAAGTATCAAGGATGAACTATTAAGTATGAAGTATCAATGATGAACTATTAAGTATGAAGTGGGAAGTGGGAAGTGTAACTCGTAGGTTGTGGATAACGTTTTTAGTCAACCTTAAGTCCGATAAACCCATTTCTTCCTTCAACCTTTATTGTTCATGCTTTCTACTTCAACCTTTATTTTTCATCCTTTATTTTTCATCCTTTCTCCTTTTCACCCATCCCCTAATCCCCAATCCCTAATCTCTTCCCCAACCTTTTAAACAACTACAGGTGCTGCCCTTTACCATAGAGCTGGTATGGGGTCATTATCTTCGTATACTACTGTACCAGAACTTCCTGTAGTTGCTGAGCTTGCTGTACTCGCTGGAGCACTAGACTCACTGATCACGGTAGTTCCTTGAGCAACAGTATCCTCCTCTGGCTCGGCAAAGGTATTAGTTGTATTTGCCTGTGCTTGTTCGAACGGTTGCTCTGGTTGAATACTCAGTGCTTCCCCTTCTGTAATTGATGGGTCTTCTGACACTTCTGGATCAGTTGGTGTTGCCTCATCCTGGTTCCTACCCAGATTAAAGAAGGGAATGTTAAAGCGAGAAGCCTTTTGTTCCTCAGGTTCAGGAAGTGGTTCTACTTGATTTGCACTCTGGGGAGCCTCTTCGATTTGGCGACCCTTACAAGCACTAACTGCTCCTAGGAGAGCAACCAGGACTAATAATTTGGTAGTTAACCTCATATATTTGTTCATACTCTGATTCGATATCAAGAATTGTGTTTGCATGACTTAATACCTGTGTGTCGAAGTAGGGAATTTACAGATGTGCCCTTTTCGGTGAACACACCCGCCCATAATATACCAGTTGAGTTCTCCGGAGGTCACTATAAAATAAAATTGTTCATTGTCTTGATGCAAAGGGCGAGTGGGGGTTTCCCCCTTTGGCCGACTACATCGCTTTGACCCTATCCCCTTTACCCATCTAGCTGCTCCAACCCTCCACCATTAGTTAAGCACTAGTTAACCATTGCTAAATGTGCCTTAGCTTACATTCTGTTAGGACTGATGGGGATATAGGGTTAACAAATGATGATTTAAAAGCTAACTGCGTCAGTGCGATCGCTAACGTAAGCATTCAGCTATCAGCTATCAGCTGATGGGTTATGGGTTATGGGAAAGCTAAACCTAACAGCTTTTGAATAAAAAAGGTAACCATTCGAATAATGCTGAGTTACGTCATAGCGTCGAAGGCTGTGCCACGCTGTTCCCGTAGCGTGGCCAACGGCCAAGGGCTTTTCCCCAGACTTGAAATTTTTTTTAAGCTGAACGCGCACGCGTGAGCTTTTAGCTGACGGCTGACGGCTGACGGCTGAATGCTTAATCGCTAACTGCTTCTGCTGATATGCAGTTAACTGTTTTAGTAACTGTTTTAGTTAACTTATCTACTTTTCTAGGGTTGCTTAGTGACGGGTAACAGTCAACAGTCAACAGTCAACAGTCAACAGTTAACCACCCGGAATTTAACTATAGCTTAACTTATGCCTTAACTTATGTCTTAAGCTAGGCTAGTTAAGTCTGTCATTCTCGGTAGCATGTCACCTTTGTAATTATGTACATAGATCCCCCCTAGCCCCCCTTAAATAAGGGGGGAATTAGATTCACAATTAACCCTTTTTAAGGGGGAATTAGATTCACAATTAACCCTTTTTAAGGGGGAATTAGATTCACAATTAACCCTTTTTAAGGGGGAATTAGATTCACAATTAACCCTTTTTAAGGGGGATAATGGGGGATCTGAATCAGGGATTAACAAAATTGACATGCTCCCGTCATTCACTCATTATCTCTATTCTGACTAAACTACACGTTAGCACTACTATGCTTTGGTTGATATTCGCTAGTCTAACAGCTCTTTTTGCTTCTGGCAAGGATTTGACCAGTAAGAGAGGGCTCAAAAATGTTGATGCTTACATTGTTTCTTGGGCGTTATTCTTTTTTTCTTTGCCGGTTTTACTCCCCCTCCTTTTTGTTATTGAAATTCCCGAACTAGGCCGAGATTTTGGCTTAGCATTAATGGTAGGAGGGTCTCTGAATGTGGTGGCCATGAGCTTGTATATCCAAGCATTGAGTCGCTCTGACTTATCCATTACCGTTCCCTTTGTGACCTTTACCCCGTTATTTTTATTAGTGACATCCCCAATCATTGTTGGAGAATATCCTACCCCCTTAGATATGGTAGGGATTATGATGATTGTACTTGGGTCTTATAGCTTGAATTTGAAAGAAAAAAGAAACGGTTACCTCGCCCCTTTTAAAGGGCTACTGAAGCAACGAGGTCCTAAGTTAATGTTAACCGCAGCTGTAATTTTTAGTATTACGGCCAACGTTGATAAGGTGGGGGTAGAAAATTCTTCACCAATATTTTGGGCAATTGCACTGCATACCTTTATTGCTACAGGGATGGGATTTATTATGCTGTATAAATCAAGAGGTAAATTAAACCAAATTCCAAAATACTTACTGTCTATAGTTCCTATTGGTTTCTTTCAGGCTGGAGCAATTTTGTGCCAAATGACAGCTCTCGAAATGACCTTTGTTAGCCACGTGATTGCTGTTAAACGCATGAGTGCTTTAATTAGTGTAATCTTAGGATGTCTAATTTTTAAAGAACCGGGAATTCAGGAAAGAGCAACTGGAGCAGCAATTATGGTATTGGGAGTTTTACTGATTAGTTTATCGGGACATTAGGATTGGGTTTTAGGGAAAAGGGAGCAGGGACTTCGGAGCAGATGTAGGGTGGGCAGTGCCGATTAAATCTATTACAACCTGATATTATCCGTCTGAACCACTGCCCACCCTACGATTAATTTATTCCCGATTCCCGATTCCCGATTCCCGATTCCCGATTCCCGATTCCTTATTTATTAATAAAAAAAAATTCCCAAACCCCTTGACAATTAGTAAATAAATTAATATATTAATATTATACCTAGTTCAAACACGGAACTCCAAATGACTAACAACATTAATCCCAACTCAGATGACAATCTCAACAATCCTAATTCCCCAGAAAACTCTGGTGACCAATGCCGTAAGTGCAAAAAAGCCAAGCACGTCTTGGTCGGTACTCCTGAACAGGTTCGCAATACCATTAATGCGGTGTATGCCCTTAAGTATGCACACCCGGACGAATGGAGCACTCCGGAGCCTACCGGAAAACCTGGTCAGGTGATGACGTTTTTCATTCGATACTTTTATGTAGACTAGGATAGGAATTTGCCAGGGATTTTCATCCCTGGCCCACAGGAATCGTGAGGGTTATGTTGCGAAAATTGTTTTGTGAAGCAGGATGAAGCAGTATGAGTTGGGATGTTGTTGGTTTCCAGTAGTTGCTGAGTAATTCAACAACAATGTAATAGTCGATTTGGAGTTGTTATCATATAAGTACAGCTAAAGCTGTTCTTGTGGCATATTCAAAACTTGAATGCGGTCAAGAATTGGGTTTAACCAAACTTGACCGATTTTTTTTAGGAAGTCGGGAATCGGGAGTCGGTAGGCCAAATATAGCAATTCTGTTTCCCATGAGGTACAAAGGGATTCGTATAATATACAATACAATGTAGTGCCATCTAAATAGTCTGATATGTCTGAAGGAGTGCAAGACAAGTGCGAATCAGCAGGGAGAGACTGCAATATCCCTAGGTTTATTAAATTAACGTAGACGGGGTTAAACGATCTATGCTGAAAAGGTTGATATGGTTAAAGATCGGTTTCATTTTGTTGTTAGAACTGCTTTAGAAAAAGACAACTGGACGATTACGGCAGACCCTTACGAAATTAGGATCGATGATGTCTATTTTGATATTGATTTAGGAGCGGAAAAACTATTAGCAGCAGAACGAAAAAATCATAAAATTGCTGTTGAAGTCAAAAGTTTTATCAGCCCATCCAAGGTTTCGGACTTTCATATGGCATTGGGGCAATTCCTCAACTACCGAGATGCACTGGCAAGGATGGAAGCCAATCGCCAGCTTTATTTGGCTGTGCGAGAGCCAATTTATGAGAGTTTTTTCCAGCGATGCTTCATCATGGCAGCAGTTGATCGTTATCAGATTAGATTACTAATTTATGATGTGAAACAGGAGGTAATTGTTCAATGGCTGTAGAGCAATATCGCCAGTATATTCGACATCTTCTTTCCGAACGTGCTCAACGGGCTTCACGGCAAACAATTGCACCAGAGTACGAGGTTCAGACTGTCTTTGATACAGAGCAGGATCACTACCAACTGCTCTATGTTGGTTGGCGTGGCAATAAACGTGATTTTGGCTGTATTTTACATGTTGATATCAAGGGTGGAAAAATTTGGATTCAGCATGACGGCACCGAAGAAGGACTTGCCAACCGATTAGTGGAAATGGGAGTTCCAAAACAGGATATTATTTTAGCTTTTCATGAACCTGAAGTACGCCAGTATACTGGTTTTGGTATAGGTGAAGGGATTGTTAATTAATCTAATCGTAAGCATATGCGCTACGCGCACGCTACTTGAGGTGCTATCAGCTGTCAGCTGTCAGCTAATGCGCTACGCGCTTGACCGATTTTTTTTAGGGAGTCGGGAGTCGGGAGCCCAACAGTCACTTACCCCTTCAACGGTTACATTCAAGCATAAGATTGACGGATTACTTGTATCTTCCCACTAGATACAGTTTCGGGTTTTGGACTGACGCTAATTTCAATAGTTTGACCTAATGCTACCAAAAAAAATAATAGCTTTTCCAAGGAAAACCCTTGCAAGCGACCATTTTTTAAATCCATGAATTGAGGAGGCTCAATTTTTAAAATCATAGCTACATCTGAATCAGTCAGTTGTCTTTCATCAATCAGATCGTAAATGAGTGAAGCTAGTTTAACCTTAGCCAACTTTTCTTCAGCATTAATAAATCCTAAATCTGCAAAAATGTTACCTGAGCTTACAGTATAATCTGGCATTATTTTATCCTTGGTGCTATTAATCTTGTTGTTTAGCAATATCTTGTGCTTGTTTTAGGCGTTCTTTAATTAAATTCATAGTCTGCTTTGGAA
>NZ_JAAHFV010000283.1:0-8592 GCF_010672755.1 Moorena sp. SIO1F2 | reverse complement strand
ATCGGCCTTTTTCAATGCCTGTAAAATCATCAGCCAGTTTTTGGCTTAGGCTTACATGTGAATAGCTATCTTCCAACGGCTGGATTTGCTGCTGAACATAATCTAAAGCTACCTTACTAAAATCGGTACCATGGTAACTCAAACAATGAGGAGCAATCTGGAACAGCAACATGCCTGTGCCACAACCGATCTCCAACACATGTTTGGGTTGCCAAAAGATAATTTTTTCAACAGTGGAATCTACCCATTGACGCATTTGCTCCTTAGGGATTTGGTTACCTGTATAGCTGCTTTTCCAACCTAGAGTGTTGTAACTGGTTTGTTGAATTTCTACTGCGTCACTGTAGATATTATTATATATTCCTTGCCATTGCTCAATCTGTGATGATTGTAATCGATTTTCGACAATGGATTGATTGTTTTGCTCACAAACTACATAAGCAACTAAGCGTTTGTTACCAGGAATATCTTCTCGGGCAATGACTGCAGCTTGTTGGATGTGGGGGTGGGTGGACAGGACTGCTTCGATTTCTCCGAGTTCAATACGGAAGCCTCGAATTTTGACTTGGTTATCGATCCGACCGAGAAATTCAATGTTACCGTCTGGTAGGTATCTCGCCAGGTCTCCTGTTTTGTAGAGTCGTTCTGTTTTGGAACTACAGAAGGGGTTGGTAATGAATTTTTCTTTCGTTAGTTCTGGGCGATTGAGGTATCCTCGGGCTAGTCCATTACCTCCTATGTATAATTCTCCAGGTACTCCTATGGGTACTGGTTGGAGATGGCCATCTAGGATGTAGATTTGAGTATTATTAATGGCTTTTCCAATAGGAACAAAATAACCACTAAAATTATGATCTAATTGAGCTAATGTAGACCAAATAGTTGCTTCTGTAGGACCATATAAATTCCATAAATGTTGGCGATTTTTAAGTAATTCACCTGCAACCGTTTTATCTAATGCTTCTCCACCACATAGAATTTTTAATTGTTTGTTTCCTTTCCATCCTGCAGTTAACAATAATCTCCAAGTTGCCGGATTGGCTTGCATTGTAGTTACTTGGTAGTTGTCTAGACTTTGTGCTAAAAGCATTCCATCTGTGGCAATTTCTCGGCTTATAACAACTAAGCGTGCACCGGTAATTAAGGGAAGATATAATTCTAATCCAGCAATATCAAAAGATAAGGTAGTAACTGATAGAAAAATATCCGTTGATTCTAATCCTGGTTTTTGCTGCATTGATTCAATAAAGTTCACCAATGCTTTGTGGTTAATTTGTACACCCTTTGGTTTACCAGTAGAACCAGAAGTATAAATCACATAAGCCAAATTATCCGAGTCAACCCCAACTTCAAGATTATCTTGACTATATTCCTCAATTGCTCCCCATTCACTATCCAAATAAACCATCTGTGTGTTATGTGAGGGCAAAGATTCTACTAGAGACTGTTGAGTCAACAATACTTCCACACCTGAATCTTCTAACATATAACTCAGTCGTTCTGAGGGATAATTAGGATCCAGGGGTACATAAGCACCACCAGCCTTGAGTATCCCCAACAGTCCTACCACCATCTGTACAGAACGTTCAACACAAATACCTACCAGTACCTCTGGTCCTACTCCCATTGAAAGTAGGTGATGTGCTAGTTGGTTAGCCCTTTGATTTAATTGACGGTAGGTCAACTGTTCTTGCTCAAACACCACAGCTATAGCATCGGGTGTTTTTTCTACCTGCTCTTCAACTAACTGATGAATACATTTTTCTTTTGAGTATTCCGTTGCAGTATCATTCCACTCCACCAACAGTTGATGACGTTCCCCTTCACTCAACAAAGGTAACTCTCCCACAGAAAGTTGGGGATTGTCCACAATTGCTGACAACAAGTTCTGGAAATGAGTTGCCATGCGAGCAATGGTAGACCCATCAAACAAGTCCGTGTTGTACTCCCATGTCCCCACCAATCCCATCTCTGTTTCCATCATTGACAGGGTCAAATCAAACTTAGACGTAGTACTCTGTTGATTTAACTCACTCAAACTCACACCTGGTAAGTCTAATGTCCCCATCGGTGCATTCTGCAGCGCAAACATCGCCTGGAACAGGGGAGAATGACTTAATGACCGTTGGGGTTGCAATGCTTCGACTACCTGTTCAAACGGTACATCCTGATGTTGATAAGCATTGAGTGTGGTTTCCCTGACTTGTTTGAGCAACTGTTCAAAACTGAGATTATCTTCAAAACCTGTTCTCAACACCAAGGTATTGACAAAAAAGCCAATTAGTGACTCGATTTCATGGCGATTGCGATTGGCTATGGGTGAACCAATCAATATATCTG
Organism: Moorena sp. SIO1F2; assembly: GCF_010672755.1. Taxonomy (NCBI): domain Bacteria; kingdom Bacillati; phylum Cyanobacteriota; class Cyanophyceae; order Coleofasciculales; family Coleofasciculaceae; genus Moorena; species Moorena sp. SIO1F2. Next base: position 6,252 of record NZ_JAAHFV010000283.1, on the reverse strand, counting down.
ATTGTCCACTGTAACGATAGAGTAAGGTGGCAAAAGCTGCTTGCAGGGTCATAAATAAGGTACTACCTGAGTTCCTTGACAACTGTTGCAACTTCTGGGTTAATTCAGTAGTTAAACTAAAAATTTCACTACTCCCCCGGTAACTCATTACATGGGGACGAGGAAGGTCTGTGGGTAATTGTAATAATTTTGGAGCACCCTCTAATGCCTCTTTCCAATAATTGAGTTCCCTTTCTAGGATTTCCTGACTTAACCATTGTCTTTGCCAAAGGGCAAAGTCGGCATATTGAATTGCTAATTTGGGTAACGGGGATGGACTTCCTGCACAAAAGGCTTGATATAAACTTGATAGTTCTTCGATTAATATTCCGATTGACCAACCATCCGATACGATGTGGTGCATGGTCAGCACTAACACATACTCACTGGTGTCTAGTTGCCATAATTTACACCGGATTAATGGTGCTACCTCTAAGTCAAAGGCAGTTGTTGCTTCACGTTGTACTTCTTGCTTTAAGATAGTCTCCCGTTCTGGTTCTGGGTATTGTTGTAAGTCCACCACATTGATGTTAATGGTGCTGTCGGAATCAATTACTTGTATTGGTTTGCCATTAATAGTCGAGAAACTTGTCCGTAGTACTTCGTGACGATTGATTATTTCTGATAAGGCTTGTTCGAGGGCGTTAATCACCAAGTTGCCAGTGATTTTCAGGGCTGCTGGCATGTTGTAAGTGGCGCTAATTCCTTCTAGTTGGTTGAGGAACCATAGTCTTTCTTGAGCCTTTGATAGGGGTAGTTGTTCACTATCGGTTCTTGGTTGAATCGGAGGAAGACTTAATTGGTTGTCTGTGGTCAGTAATTGGGTTAATTTCGGCGAAATAAGAGCGATTGTCGGGGTTTCAAATACTTGTCGTAGGGAGATTTCTCTGTTGAAGGTCACTCGCAGTTGGGAAATTAATTGGGTGGCGAGTAGGGAATGCCCTCCTAATTCAAAGAAGTTGTCATGTATTCCTACATTTGGCACTCCTAGAACCTTCGCAAAGATGTTGGCGATTATTTCTTCGGTTGGGGTGCGTGGTGCTACATACTCTTCAACCGATGTCAAAACCCCATTAGGTGCAGGTAAGGCTTTTTTGTCTACTTTGCCATTGGGTGTTAACGGGAGGGTGTCTAAGGTAACGAAGGCACTAGGCACCATGTAGCCTGGTAGTTTCTGTTTAAGGAATTCTCGTAGTTGCTTGGTGCTTAGTGATTCTTCCTCACTGACATAGTAGGCGACTAGGCGTTTGTTACCAGGAAGATCTTCTGTTGCAATGACTACGGTTTGTTGGATTTGGGGGTGGCTGGACAGGACCGATTCAATTTCTCCTAGTTCGATGCGGAAACCCCTGATTTTGACTTGGTTATCGATGCGACCAATAAATTCGATGTTACCGTCTGGTAGATATCTCGCGAGATCTCCGGTTTTGTAGAGTCGTTCTGAGTTGGAATTACAAAAGGGGTTGGGGATGAATCGCTCTTGGGTTAGTGCATCATTACCCATATACCCACGAGCCAAGTAAGGAGTACGAACATATATTTCTCCTATTTCTCCGATGCCAGCAAGCTGCTGTAAAGTATTTAAAATCAGTAACTGAGCATTGGAGATTCCTTTGCCTAAAGGGAGAATATTTTTTGAACTTACCAGATGGTCTACGGGGTTAGGGATATAGAAATACCCCATTGCCTGAGGGGTTTCCGTCGCTCCATAGAAATTAACTATTCTCACACAGGGAGCTAGCTTGTACATTTTCGAAACATGGTCTTGAGTTAAGATATCTCCACCAAAAAATACATACCTCAAGGTATTAATTGTGAGTTTGGTTTCAAAAAGCAGTTGTGCCATCGCTGGAGTCAGATGGGTAATGCTAACCTGTTGTTGCTCCATCCAACAAGCTAACTGACCGGGAGTTTCTATATCCTCAAGGTCAGGAATACATAAGGTAGCCCCCAGCCATAAGGGTGTCAATATATCTCTCAATAAGGGGTCATGGGCAAGTCCCGAGAGCATACTGAATCGGTCTGATTCGTGAAGTTCAAATGTCTGTGAGTGCCAATTGAGGAAATGAGCTAGGGGTCTGTGGGTGCCCTCGATCCCTTTTGGTTGACCAGTTGAGCCAGAGGTAAAAGCTATATAAGCTAAGTCATCTAGGTGAATTTTTACCTGTGGAGCATCAGTAGAAATTCCCTCTAAATTTAAGTCTGGGGTAATCTTAAGACAACAGCATAACTTATTGACTTCCTGTTGTAGTTCACCCTTGAGTGAATCTGTGGTAATCTCAAGGCAAGCGCGAGGTTTTCCAAGGCGAAGATAATTAATAAGACGAGCTACAGGATAAGCAGGATCGAGAATCATAAAAGCTGCACCGGCTTTGATGACTGCCAGTATTGCCCAAACTAAACAAGCGCTACGATCGCCTACTATGGCAACAACGTCTTGGTTTTTGATGCCCAATGCTAGCAAATAGTTGGCAAGTTGATTGGCACGGTTTGAAAGTTCGGTGTAGTTCCAGTTGACCTGTTTATCGATAACAGCTAATTGTTGTGGAACCCTTGTTGCTTGTCGGTCAAATCGAGTATGGAAAGCATCAGACCATTCACAACTTAGTTTCTCCACTGGGTTGGGCAGCAAGAGTTTAGCTTGGGGAGTGACTAAAGAAAAATCAGCGATCGCAACCTCTGGATGTTCCACTATTTGTTCGAGTAAATGCTCCAATTGATGGAGCATTTCAACCATTCTTTCCGATATAAACATATCGGCATTGTAGACTAATGTTAGTTTAATTACCTGTTTATATTCTGCTGCATACAGTGTTAAGTCAAATTTAGAATTAGCCGTTTCCCCTATCTCAAATGGTTCTACTTTTACACCAGGTAATTCCAGTTGTGTTTCTTCCAAGTTGAGCATGTTGAAGAATACCTGGAACAGGGGGTTATAACTCAGCGATGGCGAGGGTTGTAGTTCTTCAACTAGTTTCTCGAAAGGCACATCTTGATGAGCATAAGCATCTAAGGTTACTGAACGCACTCGTCTCAACAATTCCCGAAAACTGGGATTACCTGAGAGGTCAGTGCGTATCACCAACGTATTGACAAAAAACCCAATCAAAGGCTCAATCTCACGGCGATTGCGATTGGCTATAGGTGTACCAATGAAAATATCTTCTTGACCGCTGTAACGATATAGTAAAGTCCCAAACGCCGCTAACAGAGTCATAAATAAGGTAGTACCACTATCTCGAGACAGGGTTTGCAACTTCTGGGTTAATTCAGTATTTAAACTAAAACTTTCAGTCCGACCCTGATAAGTTGGCGCAGTTGGGCGAGGGTAGTCAGTAGCTAACTGTAATAATTTGGGAGCACCCTCTAATTCCTGTTTCCAGTAATTAAGTTGGGTTTCTAGTATTTCTCCACTTAACCATTGTCTTTGCCAAAGGGCAAAGTCAGCATATTGAATCGGTAATTCCGGTAACGGGGATGGCGCTCCTACACAAAAGGCTTGATATAAACTTGATAGTTCTTCGATTAATATTCCCATCGACCAACCATCCGATACAATGTGGTGCATGGTCAGCACTAACACATACTCACTGCTGTCTAGTTGCCATAATTTACACCGGATTAATGGTGCTACCTCTAAGTCAAAGGGAGTTGTTGCTTCACGTTGTACTTCTTGCTTTAAGATAGTCTCCCGTTCTGGTTCTGGGTATTGTTGTAGGTCTACTACATTGATGTTGATGGTGCTGTCGGGGTGAATTACCTGTGTTGGTGTGCCATTGAGAGTGGGGAAACTTGTCCGTAATACTTCGTGACGAAAAACTATTTCTGATAAGGCTTGTTCTAGGGCTAACACATTTAGGTTACCGGTGATTTGTAAAGCACCGTGCTCAATATAAGGAGCTTTTGAACCTTCAAGTTGATCAATAAACCACAGTCGTTCTTGACTAAAAGATAGGGGTAATTTTTGGTCTCTAGGAATAGCTTTAATTGGTGGGTAATTAGTATTATAACCTTGACCATTTTGTTGCAAAAAAACTATAATTTCTGCTTGACGTTCAGCTATTTGTTGGCGTAGCGCAGGGGTTATAGTTCCTTTATTAACACGACAAAGGAGTTTTTCACCGTTGGTTGAGATATTAATCCCCTGGTTGTGAAGCCAAGATATAAATTCAACTATATTTACCTGGTTGTTATTCATAATTAAATCTCTATTATTTCTTCATCTATTGCCAGATTATCTGGAACTTGTAATACTCTATGATCTACCTCTAGATACTCAGTTACATTGTTAAAGCCCATAAAAGCGCTAATCAACTCTAATCCAGAAGGGTATAACAGTAAAACTCGTTCTCCTTGCCATTGCTGGAGATGAGATGCGTTCGCGAAGCGGTTCCAAAGGAACATCGCTGTTGCTTGTCTATCTAATTCCCCATAGGTAAGACTCCCTGATTCGGTTTCTCCGTTTTGCAGAAAGATATAGGCTTGCTGATTAGGCATAGCTTGCGCTCTGTTGCCTAATAAATCCACTAAACTCAAGAATAATGACTCCCCATTGGGGAAATAATTTACACAACTCGTCACTATGCTATTCCCTTAACAAGCAGTTCAAAAAAGTCAGATACCAATAATTCTTTAATCAAGTTGTCAGTCCACAGTCAAGCCAAAGAACTAGTTGAATTCCTTAACTTACTCACGGCTCTTAACTAGCCTGAGTTTGTGCTCGAGCCAGGTGCTTATTAGGTCAGGGTATTCCCACCTTACTAAGCGCGATAAGTGAGTGATTGTGCTTTGAAAGTGAGAGCCTCGATCAGGGTTATATAGTAAGACCACACGATCAGGCAAGTTAATCGACCAATAATGCTTTAAGCGATCAGGCGGTTGGGTGGCAAATCCCTAGTTTTCGTGTTCTGCGATCGCCCTGATTGCCAAGTTGTGGTAAAACCATAGTTATTATACTATATATCTCTGGGACAGGTGTGAATTTTTGAAACAAAAATTTACAAAATTCCGCCCATTTTTCCGATATTTCTAGGGTTCTTACGGACTTAACTATGCCGTCATGTTAGTTAAAACAACGAAGGATTGGTAAGACTGGGAGGAGTATCTGATGATACTATAAAAACTCCATTCCTCAGGTAACTATGATGGGGTTAAATACCAGGTAGTTTTTCGATTAGTTGATGCCGCCGATTATGGCATTTTTTAATCCTGGTAACGGATGTTAATTGTTGGGATCAGATAATATTTAATTATCCAATATTATTTCACGAAAAAACAACACTCGATAGCTTGCCAATTCCATTCAATTAAAAGAAAAAAAAATAGCCGTAGAAATAATATCCACGGCTATTTCAGTGCTGCAAACGCAATTGTCTTGTCTATCAGTTTCCGAATCAATCCGGATGTAATCCTACCGGACCAGACCGGGGGGGAAACCCCCCCAGAAATTTAACCTATTAACCCCAAGTCGAATACTTGGTTGCAAAACTAATTACTTCCCCAGGAATTCCGGTCGGCTGCAAAGGGCTCCAGTCCGAAACATCTGCATACCCCAGTGTATAAAGGCCGTAAATAGTATTGGTTACTGCTTCAGGAGAACCCTTAATGTACTTAATACGTTGTTTTTTTGGGTTATTGTCTTGATTCGGAATAAATTATGTAGACATGACTAAAAAAATTAATTACGTTTATATTAATTATTGTAATGATTATAGATTTTTTTTAAAGGGTTTTGATAAATTTTTTTTGGGAAGGTAATTTGAGAATGAATTTCAAAAAATCCTTCCCGTAGCGTGACATGCAGGTCAATCGCGTAGCGGTTCTTTCAGACCATCGCTAAATTTAGGCGTTCGCGTAGCGTGACATGCAGGTCAATCGCGTAGCGGTTCTTTCAGAGCATTGCTGTTGAAAAATCGGCTAATTCAAAGAGCTTGCGGAGGCACGCTATTACCGTCAATCTAATAACAAATGGAATAGGAAACAGGGTGCATCTCTGGCTAAATCTTTGAGAATATACTGAGGGGGGCAACAAGTCGCCCCCCCAGGTCTTACAATGATTAAATTCAAGACTTTTCTAAGATATAAATAGCTCTTGGAGATGAAGGAAGCAATTCATCACGCTGATAGTTACCATATTCTGCTACCAGTCGAAAGCCAGTCAAATGAGCTTGTAAGCGGATTTCATTGGGTAGGACAATTCCTGTTTTTCTAGGA
>NZ_JAAHFV010000282.1:0-8627 GCF_010672755.1 Moorena sp. SIO1F2 | reverse complement strand
TCTAAACAATCGTTGTCCATCCGGACTTATAGCTAGAGAATTAACAAAGCTATCATGACCTTTGAGAGTCCGGAGTACTTCCCCAGTGTTGATATCCCAAATTTTAATCGTCTTATCGGCACTCGCACTAAATAGTTCTTGCTCATTCTGACTAATTAATAAAAAGTTAATTGAACTTTTATGACCTTGGAGAGTGCGGATTTCTTCTCCCGTGTTGATATCCCAAATCTTAATCGTCTTGTCGGCACTAGCACTAAATAATTGTTGTCCATCCGGACTAACCGCTAAATGATTAATATAACTTTTATGACCTTCGAGAGTGTGGATTTCTTTTCCCGTGTTGATATCCCAAATCTTAATCGTTTTGTCGGCACTAGCACTAAATAATTGTTGTCCATCCGGGCTAATAGCTAGATAATTAACAAAGCTATTATGACCTTCGAGAGTGTGGATTGCTTCTACCGTGTTAATATTCCAAATTTTAATCGTTTTATCGGCACTAGCACTAACTAATAATTCGCCATCTTGACTAATGACTAGATAATTAACCCAACTTGAATGAGCAGTAAAGGTCTTAGTGTTAACTACAGATATTTCTTGAGATTTTCTCAGGGAAGGATTGTAGGCTTGATACAATAGCCAACCACCAGAACCAAATAAGCCAACCACCAGAGCCAATATCCCTCCTAACCACCCTCTTCTTCTTGGGGGTGTTACAACTTCTGTTTCTATAGAAATATTGGGTTGAGATTTAGTTTTAAATCTTTGGTTGGTTGTACTCGCTTCTATATTAGTCTTAGCCTCCGAAATACTAATCAAAGAATAAATATTAGCTATATCATTTAAAATTTGCTGAGTCTTCTGAGGTCGAGCTGCTGCCGTTGGAGCCATCAAATTATCAATAAAGTCGGCTAGCTGCTCAGATATTTGAGGAGCATGCTCACGCCAATGAAATTGATCATTTAACGGATCATAAACACTCTGATCGGTGACTGATTTACCAGTCAGTAAATAAACAAAGGTTCGCCCTAGAGCATAAAAATCAGACTGTGGGACTGCATACCCTTTTTCTTGCTCTGGGGGAGTATAGCCATGGGAACTAATCTTGGTAACACTGCCTCCACCACCAATTTCTGCTAGGTAGGTATAGGTCAACTCTCTAGCAGTGCCAAAGTCAATCAATACCAATTGCCCATTGGCACGGAGCATGATGTTTTCTGGCTTGATATCGCGATGGAAATAGTTTTCTTGGTGAACAAGATGCAAAATCTCTACTATCTGCTTTAACCATTTAAGGGCTTGCGGTTCTAGAATTGGGTGATTGCCCTGTTGCCTCATCCACTGCTTCAAGTTAAGTCCATCAATTTTCTCCATGATGATGCAATGCAGGGGCTCTTTACTATGTCTAGCAAAAAACTGAAAGTACCCCTCTGGATCGATTTGAGGGATACCGGGATGAGTCAGCTTGCTCAATACAGCTGCCTCTTGGCGAAATAGTTCAATAATTCTCGATTTCGAGTTGTGCTCTGGCTTAAGCACTTTCAGAATTTTTGGGACTGCCCCGTTGTAAGCTTCGTAAACCTTACCAAAGCCACTTTGGTCACTCAACAGGCGCATCACCCGATAGCGACCTTGTAATAACAAATCTGAGCCACAATGGCGACAAACCAGATTCGTCATGTTCCCTGGGTCATCTGGCTGAAGGCACAGGGGATTGATACAGTAGCTCATGCCTAGCTACAAAGAGATAGTGGTCTTATCCCAATATTAGGATGGGGGTCTTGAATTAATCTACTCAAAGCAATATTTTCGCTCATTACGCCCCTAGTAGCTCAACAGCAGGATTAAACAGATCAATATATATATAGGTTTTTTTCTATATCCTAGTATAAATTGGCTGTCATGGAATGCAATTGTTGCCTAATTTTGTCTAAGTGCTGCTCCAGTTCCTTAGGCAAAAAGTTAGCTTTATTTATTTAACTATTTATAGTTAAAATTAAACTATCAACCGTCAACCGTCAACCTTTAACATAGTTACCTCAAAGAATACAAAATGGTATCAATGTCCCCTCAAGCAGGTGGCAATCTACACTAAAGCTGGTAAATTGTAAAGAAGTATGTCAAAAAGCCCAGCCCAGCCCAGAACTAATCTATGAACTGTGTTGCTGCCCCAGACAGGCAATTATCCCGATTTTACCTGCCTCAAAATACAGTCCCCTACTTGCAACAACTGACCGTATTCTGTGATTTTGACGGTCCCATTGTTGATGTTTCCAATCGCTACTACACCACCTACCAGCTAGCACTAACCGATACTCAAGGGTTCTACCAAGCTCAAGGTATAACCTTACCGATCCAGACCATGAGTAAACAGCAGTTCTGGCAAATGAAGCAAGAACGCATCCCTGACCAGGAAATTGCTATGCGCTCAGGGTTACGAGGGGAGCAAATCGATTTCTTCTTGGGGCGTGTGATCAAGATTGTGAATCAATCTGCCTTATTGAACAAAGATCAGCTGCAACCAAACGTAAACTGGGCCTTAGCTCTGCTGCATTCTTATGGCATCCGACTCGTTCTGGTGACATTGCGTTGCACATCCCAGGTCAAACAGATATTGAGAAATTACGGTTTAACTCGTCTTTTTAGCGGCATTTATGGGACAAGAGAAAACCACCATGCTTATCAAAACTATGCTCAGGTCAAACAGGAACTTCTCCAACAAGCCCTGTCTGAGCATAGTACTTCATCCTATACCGAACAATCTCCGCTGGCTGAACCGTCCGTATCTGCTTGGATGATTGGTGATACAGAAGCCGATATTCTCGCAGGACAAGCCCTCTCAATTCCGACCATAGCTCTTACCTGTGGCATTCGTTCTGAATCATATCTCAAGCGGTTTGAACCCACTCATATCTCTAGCGACCTACTTTCTGCCACCTCTTATCTATTAGAAATTTCTAGAGCTGTTGGCTCTACCGAACTTGCTATGTAAAAAAGCATTAGGATTGCTCCATTGAATTGCACCACTGCCACCATCGATTGAGTGGATAGTAGACCACTGGTGCCCAAAGACTACTGAGAATGGCAGAACAGATGGCAATACGCTGATGGTCTGTCCAGATTTGTGCTAATTGGCGAGAGCCTTGAAAACTATGCTGAATAGCAGTCACTGTTTCCCCAACAATCGCCATGCCAAAGACAATTAAAGCTACTGAAATAAAATCTTCCTGAATATACCGTTGCTTTTGAATTAGAGCAGTCAAGACCCCCACGATGGCAAGGCTATAGACATGGGTAGGCTCAGGGAATGTCATACCATCTTGCACTAATCCCAATACCAACCCTGCAAATGCTCCTTGAAACACTGTGCGTTTAATGCTCCAGGCCACAACCCAAATCAACAGCCAGTTGGGAGCGATTCCCAGTAATTCCATTCCCGGTAAACGTGTCAGTAATAATATTGAGCAGAGGATAACTGAACTAACAGTCACTGCCCAATTGATTGTTCGACGAACCCAAATAGAAAACTCAGACGTGTTGGTCATGGTTAATTAGTCATGGTTCATTAGTCATAGGTCATGGGTCATTTGGATGAATAATCACCCACTCCAGATAACTCATCGGGGCTGTCAGCTCAATAATCGCTTCTGGCGCTGGACTTTTGTCAAGAATAACAGACTCTACACGTCCTAGGGGTAAACCAGCTGGGAAAAGCTGGCTGACACTGGAGGTAGCCACAGCATCACCAGGACGCACGTTTGGCAGTTTATCAAAAAACTGCATTATTGCCCGATTAGTTCCTTGTCCACCCAAAAAACCCATGCTACGGCTACGGCTGATCACGGCACCTACCTTACTAGTGGGGTCACTGATCAGCAAAGCACGACTGGTGTGGGGTGTCACGCTAACGACTCTACCCACTACACCCCCAGGTGCCATAACAACGAAGCCCTTTTTGATCCCAGCTTCACTCCCTCTTCCCAGAATGATTTCTTGCCACCAACTATCAGCGCTACGTCCCACAACAGGCGCAACAATTCTTAGTTTATTCTGGGTTTTTTTATAACCTAACAGCTCTTTTAGCTTCTGGTTTTGAGTTTTGAGTTCCTCTACCTGCTGTTGTAGTTCCAGTGTCCGCGCATTAGAGAGGCTTTCTTCTTTAGCAGGTAGCGATTGAAAAGGGCGGCTTATCAATTGATAGATTTCAAAAATTGTTGCACCCTGAGTTCTTCTAAGTAACCAAGCAGCAATGAGGGTAAGACTCCCCAGCATAATTGCTACTCCATGTCTCCCCCACCAGCGACGCAGCATGTACATAGCCTATCCATAAAATAGTCAGATTTTGGCTAACCAGTAAGTTTTTACACTAGCCACACTCAATCTACACTCTTCATATATTTAAGAAAAATACTCTTTAAGGTTGATGTTTAATAGCTGACCACTACATATTACGGGAACGCCCACTAAACACCCGCTCTAACTGTTTGTAGTTCTCTAATACTCGACCAGTTCCCAAAACAACACAGCTGAGGGGATCAGCTGCAACATGGGTGACAATGCCACTTTCATGACTAATAAGTGTATCTAATCCTTTCAATAAAGCACCACCACCCGCCAGCATAATACCTCTATCAATAATATCAGCCGCTAGCTCGGGGGGAGTCCGTTCTAGAGTGCGCTTAACAGCATCAACAATAACAGAAAGGGGTTCTGCCATACTTTCACGAATCTCTGGTCGTTTGATCGTGACAGTTCGTGGTAAGCCAGACAGCAAGTGTAATCCTCGCACCTCCATGGCAGCTTCATTATCCTCAGGTGTTGGATAGGCTGAGCCAATGCGGATTTTGATGTCTTCTGCTGTCCGTTCCCCAATCACTAGGTTATGGACTTTTTTCATATACTGAGTAATCGCTTCACTCAGTTCATCTCCCGCCACACGCACTGATTCACTTAGAACTGTTCCCTGCAAACTGAGAACTGCTACCTCAGTGGTGCCTCCACCGATATCAATAATCATGTTACCGGTTGGTTCTGCTACAGGTAATCCAGCACCAATGGCTGCTGCTACTGGTTCATCAATTAACCTAACTTCTCTAGCACCAGCCTGTAATGCGGCTTCCATGACGGCTCGTCGTTCCACACCTGTGACACCGCTAGGGATACCAATCACAATCCGAGGTGAAACTAGGGCTTTGCCTTCGTTTACCCGCTGGATGAAGTGCTTCAGCATCAGTTCAGCGGTATCGAAGTCGGCAATCACACCATCCCGTAAAGGACGTAGGGCAACTACATTACCTGGGGTTCTGCCCAACATCTTTTTTGCCTCTTCGCCTACGGCTAGAGGAAGCTTTTCGTCTTGATCAATGGCAACCACAGAAGGCTCTTGAAGAACAATGCCCTTACCAGATACATAGACTAAGGTGTTAGCTGTACCCAGGTCTATACCCATGTCCCGTGACAGGGAAAAGTGATTCAAAATACTCACTAGTTTCTACGCCTCACAAAATGCTGTGTACAACCGAAATTGCACCGGAACTGTAACTGAGGTGGATTCTATTATGTTTTTTCCAGTTAGTCTAGTACGCTAGTACACTAGGTGATCATGATTCTCCGGATACTATTTGGAAGAAATTTCTGCAAATACACCTAGCTGCAAATACATAACGGTTTCACCGGCTCAAGTTAAGCTCAAGTTGACTAGAATACTCTGGATGATTGACTTGCTTCGGTCACTTAAAATAAGTCTTAAAATAAGTTAGTAATTGTTATACACCAGCTCAATCTGCTATTGTAGAGCCATAATCAGTACAAAAGTACCAATATAACTATGAGTCTCAATGTTGTCCATTTAGTCGGTCGTGCAGGTACAGACCCAGATGTTAAGTATTTTGAGTCTGGCGGTGTATTGTGTAAACTGGCCCTGGCAGTGAGACGACGGACACGCAATAGTGATCAGCCTGACTGGTTCAACTTAGAGATTTGGGGGAAGACGGCGGAAGTAGCTGCTAATTATGTGCGTAAAGGTAGCTTAATTGGTGTAAAAGGGTCTTTGAAGATTGACACTTGGAGCGATCGCACCACCGGAGCTGATCGCTCACAACCTGTGATCCGAGTAGAGCGCCTTGATTTACTTGGCTCTAAGCGTGATAGTGATCCGAGCGCTGTAAGTAGCTATGATAACACCGAATTTTGAATAGTTTTGATTTACACTCACACCTCTTTACTAGTCTAGCTATTAGCTTCCCAGGAAGCTAATAGCTCATGAGTATAGGTAACGCGAGTTCTTCCTTCGGTCGTCGCCCTAAGTATAAGCTAAAACACTTATGGCTAAAATACTTATGGTTAAAATACTTAGTTCTACTGCTTAACTAATGCTATGAACTAGATGTATTGCTTTTCAGCCAATTCCTGTGTAATGGTTATTACTTACCAGTTGCCGATCACTAGTTGCACATCCTTAAGACCACATTTTCTGATCCTACAGGTTCACCAAGAAGCCGTCTTACCTCAGTTTATGACCTGGCTAACCAGGTGGGCACCGTCGAATCTCGCTTGAAGTTTCTGGGTATTTTCCCAGTCTACTGCCGCCAATCCGATTAGTTCCCTTATATAAATGAGCATAGATCAAAAAACACTATTGGCAGTCACCAACTTCCCAGTAAAACCTGCTGACTCTATTGTAGTAGTTGATCAAAATATGTGCAACATCTAGGTGTTTGAGCACGGAAATGCCTAGCAGGAGAAAATAGTGTAAGACTTGAGGTGCAACTATTAGCCTTATAGTTACCATTACCTTGGCAATCTTTAGTAAATGCCCTAGCCTAGGTTTAGTAAGGTTTAGGGGTCATGAAAAGATATGTCACTCCAAAAGAGGCAGCCGACTACTACGGCGTCTCAATCTCAACTCTTAGACGATGGGATAACCAAGGCCAGCTCGACAGCATCAGAACCCAGGGCAATCAACGACGGTTCTGCGTCGAAGGAGAAACTCCGCAAAGTAAGCCCATTGTCTGCTATGCAAGAGTCTCTACCCATTCCCAAAGGGATGACCTTGATCGACAAGCTGAATTTCTACGGTCAAAATACCCAAACGCAGAAATTGTTACAGAAGTTGGATCACGACTCAATTTTAAACGGCGCAAATTTCTCAAAATACTGGAACGAATATACAGCGCTGATATCTCAGCATTTGTCGTCGCCTACCCAGACAGAGCGGTCAGATTTGGATTCCCGTTACTTGAATGGTTATGCCAAAAAGGTGGGGTTAAACTCGTGGTTCTCAATGAACGCAAGCTGTCTCCCGAGCAGGAATTGGTCGAAGATATCAAGTCCTGCCTCCACTGTTTCTCTGCTAGGCTTTACGGACTCCGGAAATACCAAAAACAAGTCAACCAAGCGGTACAAGAAAAAGCCTCGGAACCAGACGCTGAAGTTGACACCAAACAGTGTCAAGAAGCTCAGGGTGTTTCCATCTAAAGACTTACATAAAGTTTGGAAAACTTGGCTTAATGCTTATCGCTGGATTTACAACTGGTCCATAGCTACTATCCAAGAAGGGTACCAAGGTAGTGCTTACGACTTGCAAAAATTAGCCAGAAAAGCTGATCGGCCAGAATGGGTAAAAAATCTACCGGGTCATCAACTACAGGAAGCCGTAGCCGATGGGATTGATGCGGTTAAACAGGCGAAAGCTAACAGGGGTTTTGCTAAGTTTAAATCCTGTCGAGAGACAAGCCAGGTAATCAAGTTCAAATCAGGCAACTTCAAGAAAGGCTCCTGGTATCCAACCAAAGTCAAAGGCTTGTCTTTCCGTTCACCTCAAGGTTTTCCTGACGAGTGCATCTACGGTACCCAATTGGTTTGGATCAAAGGCAAATGGTACGGGATTTTCCCTGAATATATTGAACCTACTCCCACTAAACAAGATCGAGTTATAGCTTTAGATCCCGGTATCAGAACGTTTTTAACTGGATTTGACGGCAGTAATTATATAGAAATAGGTAAGAGCGATATTGGTAGAATTCAAAGACTTTGTCAGCAATTAGATCGGCTGATGAGTCGTATTGACTTAAGCTCTGCCAAACGTCAGAGACGAGCAATGAGGAAAGCCGCTCATCGTTTACGCCAAAAGATTCAAGACTTGATCAAAGACTGTCACAACAAGTCGGCCTCCTTTCTCGTTAGTAACTACAAGCTGATCTTTTTACCAACATTTGAGACGTCTGAGATGGTTGTAAAGTCAGCTAGGAAGTTGAACAAGAAGACAGCTCGCAATCTGCTCACCTGGAGTCATTACAAATTCCGTCAACATTTAATACAGATGGCAGATCGCAATGATGTAAAAGTGGTCTTAGTCAATGAATCTTATACAAGCAAGACCTGCCCAGAGTGTGGGCATATTCACGAGAAACTAGGCGGTAATAAAAAATTCCAATGCCCGAAATGTAGCTTCTCTTTGCCACGGGATTGGAATGGCGCACGGAACATAATGATTCGTGCTTTGTCGGCAAGTGCGTTTCGTTGGTTATAAACCTTACCTATTAAGGGTTTGGGGGACTAACCGCTTGGTCGGGAAACTGAACCATGACAACTTGATAACCATGATGGTGAAAATCCATCCCTCGTGA
>NZ_JAAHFV010000281.1:0-8651 GCF_010672755.1 Moorena sp. SIO1F2 | reverse complement strand
TCGGGAGTCGGGAATCGGGAGTCGGGAATCGGGAGTCGGGAATCGGAACCCACCCCTAACCCCTCCCAGGAGGGGAAGAGCGGGAAATGGGGAGAATTATCCCGGAAACTATTGTGTATTTTGATACATATTTTGAGGAATTTATACGTAATCAAAGTACCTACTCGCCCCTTTGTAAAAAACCTACCCTTATGAGGGGGAGTGTGGGGAGTAAGGGGAGTGTGGCGGGAGTCGCACCTAAATAATGTTGGGTAATGTTGGGTAGTGGCGTGGCAAGCTTAAAATAGTGCAATAGCAAAATGGCTGGCGTTGGGTCAGTCAAGTAATGAATAGGAAATTAGTGGGCATCCTGCCCGCAAGGGCAAGATCAAGGAACGGGCAAGATGCCCATTCTACAAAAGTACCTAACAGCAATTGCAAACTGCTGTATCCTTGAATATTCTACCAATCAGCAATGCCGACTTGCTAGAATTGTCTCTAGTCAAGCCTGTCCATTAACTGCATTAATAATTATATAAAAAAAATGACTAATTTTGAAGCAGCTCCTCAAATTGAAGCAATTCCAGATAATAAAATTCCTAAGACAATAGATAAAATCTCTTCTTCATCAATTTCAAAACCTTCAGTTTTAATAACTATCGGTTATTCTTTATTCCTGGCTGCTGGGGTTGGGGTCGGAATTGCCTCTATTTTTATCTCACACCGTCAAATTTTGGAAATCGTTAGCGCTGCTTGTTTTGCGGTTTTTATATTTCTTTTCCTAATTAATCAACAATTGTGGCAAGACTATAAAGAAGCTACTCATCAGTCGCAACTGATCAAAAAATATAAACTGTGTAGTGGGCTGTGGTGCGGTAATAATTCCACAGAGAATAATCCCATAACTCTAGCGATAGAAAAAGCATTAACCTATAGCCAGGAGTTGATTGACGATTATAAAAAGACCCGCAGGACCTCCCGAAATGCTTACTATGTTGCCCAAATGTTAACCATTATTTTATCTGGAATAACACCAATTTTAGTCTTGCTAGACAAATTAGAAACTGGTTCTTCATTACTAAAGTGGCTCCCGGTAATATTTCCAGCGATTGCTTCTATTGTTGCTAGTGTCTCTACTTCCTTTCCGTTTCAAGAAAATTGGATTGCTGCCAACACTACTGTTGAATTGTTAGAAGCGGAACAGGAAAAATTTGTCTTGGGAGTCACTCAACCTTATCGCTTTTCTGATTCATCCGATGGCGCGCGACGTCAACAACAATCACAAAAAGCCATAGAACATTATATTGTTCAGGTGAATAAGATTCATCTCAAGCAAGTCCAATCCTCTAATGAAAATGAGGCAGGGTCTAATAGAAATGAATCAGTGGAGCAGAATACATGATTAACTCAATCTGTTGAAGGTTGAAGGTTGTTTAAGGTTGAAGGTTTAAGGTTGAAGGTTTAAGGTTGACAGGTTTAAGGTTGACAGGTTGAAGGTTGATAGGTTGACAGGACAATTTTATGCACTCTTACCCCTGCTCCCTGCTCCCTGCTCCCTGCTCCCTACTCCCTACTCCCTACTCCCTATTCCCTATTCCCTATTCCCTTTTCCCTCAGGCAAAAATCGGTACTGATGGATCAGCTACAGACAGTCGCACCCGCTTTCCTACCGGTAGTTGAGTGCTTAGGTTGGTGCGAGCGTGGAGTTTTTTGCCGGAAGCGGTTTGTAAACAGTAGCGGTATTCACGACCTAGGAAATGTCGGTCTTGAATCACTACGGTGGAGTCATCGTCAGGGTTGAGAAGAACATTTTCTTCCCGAAGCATCAGCTCCCCTTCCTCCAGCTGATCGAGTTTAGTATTAAGTATGGCATCATTGACTCTGATGGCAAAGGAGCCTACTTCTGTTTCCCATAGGTCTCCTCTGCGTTGGGCTGGTAAAAAGTTGGCTTGGGTGACGAATTCTGCTACAAAGCGAGAGCTGGGATTGGTATAGATTTCTTCTGGTGTCCCCAATTGCTCTAATCGACCAGAACGCATGACTCCCACTTGGTCGGAAATAGACAAGGCTTCTTCTTGGTCATGGGTGACAAAAATAGCAGAGGTTCCGGTTTCTTTGAGAATAGCTCGCACTTCCTGACGCAACCGCAGACGCACTTGGACATCGAGATTGCTCAGGGGTTCATCCAATAGAATTAATTTAGGTCGGGGGGCTAAGGCACGGGCTAGGGCAACTCGCTGCTGCTGACCACCAGAGAGTTCGTGGGGGTAACGTTTGCCCATGCCAGCTAATCCGACTAATGCGATCGCATCTTCCGTATTATTCTTGACCGAGACACCACTCTTCTGTTTCCGATTCTGCTTAAGCCCAAACGCCACATTCTCTGCTACGCTCAGATGAGGAAATAGAGCATAGTCTTGAAAGACCATACCAGTATTGCGCTGTTCTGGTGGTAACCAATACCCTGGCCCAGTCACTTTCCGTCCTGCCAATACCACTAGTCCGGCTTGGGGTCGCTCAAACCCAGCTACAATCCGCAGTAAAGTCGTTTTGCCACAGCCAGATGGCCCCACTAATCCCAGTAAATCCCCTTCATGGAGGGTAAACGACACATTCCCCACTGCTGGCTCAGTGGTTTGCTCAAAGTGTTTAGTAATCCCTTCTAAATGTAGAATTGCTGGTTTTGTCATGAATGGATCTTAAAGGTATTCTTTTAAGGTTGGCAGGTTGGCAGGTTGGGAGGTTGAAGGTTGGGAGGTTGAAGGTTTGTTGGTTGAAGGTTGAAGGTTGAAGGTTGAGTAGACCTGCAGGATCAGTAGTTTAATCTGAGTTATGGAAAGCTGACGGCTGACCGCTGAGGGCTGAATGCTTACCTACTACTTAAAGTTTCTCCTTGCGCCTTTTGCTAGGAAGCCGCCAGCAATCATCGAGCCAGGATATTAACTCTTGGCGCGGAAGGGTTAGCTGTCTGAGGATACTCCAAATTTGAATCAAAGCCGTGACATTATCGATTTCAGCTTTCAAGGGCTGGTCAGTCTTACAGTGACAGGGAATCTCTAGCTCTTGCAAGCGCCGATAGACTTGCCATCGCTCTCCCCACTTGATCTCAATCACTTGACTGGCCTCTGATTCAGATATAGATGGATCCATAATCAATAATGCTATAGTTTTTTGTTAAAAGCTGGAACCAAGCTGCCTCGGTTAAGGGAAGATTTGAGCAGCCAGGGATTAGTTATTGCTAATACTCCTAGACTAGTTTAGTCTATCTAGGGGTCAAATGCAAAGCTTTCTCAACTAATTTACAAAAAAAATATTATCCTAACAGTTGCCAGTCGGAGAATAGCACTGGAAGACCGGGAAATGGGGTGATCAGGAGATGGAAATATCTAGGGCAAGGGGTATAAGCACTTATAGATAATTTTGTCAACTATAATTGCAACTACAATCACAATCACACCAGCCGATGTAGGGTGGGCAGTGCAGCAGAGCAATCAGTACAGCTCCCGATCCCATAGCAAAGCACTGCCCACCAACTGCCCGCCCCAACATATATTGAAACTGGCTTGATGCCAGTTCCACCAACTCAGCCGATGTAGGGTGGGCAGTGCAGCAGACCAATCAGCTCAGCTCCCGATCCCATAGCAAGGCACTGCCCACCAACTGCCCGCCCCAACATAATATTGAAACTGGCTTGATGCCAGTTCCACCAAGCCCATTCCACAGCAAGTCAGCAGATGTAGATGTAGGGTGGGCAGTGCAGCAGACCAATCAGCTCAGCTCCCGATCCCATAGCAAAGCACTGCCCACCAACTGCCCGCCCCAACATATATTGAAACTGGCTTGATGCCAGTTCCACCAACTCAGCCGATGTAGGGTGGGCAGTGCAGCAGACCAATCAGCTCAGCTCCCGATCCCATAGCAAAGCACTGCCCACCAACTCAGCTGCCCAGCTAGAATAAATCACAAGGGTGCCATATAATTCAACCTTCATAATTCATCCTTAACATGGTCAATTGGGATCCCTATCTAGCATCAATCCGTAACAGCTACGCCCAATGGTGGCAAGTTTATACCCTCACTGATGTCGAAGGCCGCAAGCCCAAGCAGCAGCAACGAACCCCTATGCTGTTTAATGGCCTAATGGTGCAAACCATCAAGTCGGAGCAGCCACAACGAGACGAAAATCGGGAAGAATACGAAAATCCGGAAGAAATTGAGCGCTTGCCTGTGCTAGACGGATTGCGCAAGTATGCTGCTGACCATGTCTTACTGGTGGGACGTCCGGGTTCCGGCAAATCCACCACCTTAGTGCGATTGTTAGGGGATGAGGGAATACAAGGGAAAATTCCGGTGCTGGTGGAACTGCGATATTACCAGACATCGGTGCTGGAGTTAGTGCGGAATTTTCTGAAACGTCATGGTGTACTGCTCAACTCCACCGAAATCGAAAGACTATTGTTTGAGGGAGAATTCTGGTTACTGATCGATGGGGTGAACGAGCTACCCTCAGAAGCAGCGCGTGTGGATTTGACTCAGTTTCGGAAGGATTACCAGAAGCGTACTCCCATGATTTTCACCACTAGGGATTTAGGAGTAGGTGGTGACTTGGGGATTCAGAAGAAGTTGGAAATGCAACCCTTGAGTGTAGAGCAAATGTCGGAGTTTGTCCGAAAGTATTTGCCACAACAGGGGGAGCAGATGCTTCAGCAGTTGGGCGATCGCTTACGGGAGTTTGGCCAAACCCCTCTACTATTGATGATGCTGTGTGCCCTGTTTCAGGATAAGGGAGAGATCCCGTCGAATCTGGGGTTAGTCTTTCGCTCATTTACCCAGTTCTATTCTGATAACATCAAGCAAGATGTTAAGGTTTCCGAGGAATCAAGAGGATTTTGGACTGACTTGCTGCAAGAGTTAGGGTTTGTGATGACAGCAGGGGATAAGCCCAAAGAGATTACTGTTGCTATTCCCAAGACAAAAGCCGAGGAAATTTTAACTAACTATCTACGTCAGAGTGGTTGTATCGATCCTAAAGTTCGCGCTAGGACTTGGCTAAAGGACTTACTCAACCATCACTTGATTCAACAATCAGGAGATTTGATTGAGTTTCGACACCAACTAATCCAAGAATACTATACAGCGGAATATTTATTGAAGCAATTACCACGTCTTAGTGATCAGGAGTTGCAACAGAACTATCTCAATTATTTGAAATGGACAGAACCTCTGGTGCTGATGCTGCAATTGGTAGATGATCAAGCCCAAGCCCAGCAGGTGGTCAGCTTAGGGTTAGTAGTGGATTGGCAACTGGGAGCGAGGTTAGCAGGAGCAGTAAAACCGGAGTTTCAGGAGCAGACTGTTGGGTTGGTGGCTGGGTTAAAGGTTCCCACCTTAGTTAAGGTTGAACTGTTGGGAATAACTGGATCAGAAAAAGCGATACCTGAGCTAAGGAAATACCTCGATGATCACAACTCATATATACGTAATATGGCGGCAGAAGTTCTGGAAAAAATCGGGACAGAAGCCACCATCGACCCCTTAATTAAATTGCTGGATGATGACCACTATTTGGTGCGTATTCGTGCGGCAGATGCTCTGGGAAAAATCGGGACAGAAGCCACCATCGACCCCTTAACTAAATTGCTGGATGATGACCACTATTTGGTGCGTATTCGTGCGGCAGATGCTCTGGGAAAAATCGGGACAGAAGCCACCATCGACCCCTTAATTAGCCTGGATTATCACAACTATTATGTGCGTATTCGTGCGGCAGATGCTCTGGGAAAAATCGGGACAGAAGCCAAGATTGATACGTTAATTAAATTGCTGGATTATCAGGACTCAAATCTGCGTATTAGGGCGGCAGAAGCTCTGGGAAAAATCGGGAAAGAAGCCACCATCTACCCCTTAATTAAATTGCTGGATTATCCCGAATATTGGGTGCGTAAAAGTGCGGCAGAAGCTCTGGCTAAAATTGGCACAGAAGCGGCGATTAACCCCTTAATTAAATACCTAGATGATCCCCACTCATATGTGCGAATTATGGCGGCAGATGCTCTGGGAAAAATTGCCACAGAAGCGGGGATTGATCCCTTAATTAAATGCCTGGATGATCCCCACTCATATGTGCGAATTATGGCGGCAAATGCTCTGGGAAAAATTGGGACAGAAGCCACGATTTACGGGTTAATTAAATGCCTGGATGATTCCGAATCAGATATGCGTAGAATTGCGGCATATGCTCTGGGAGAAATCGGGACAGAAGCCACCATATACCCCTTAATTAAATTGCTGGATGACAACGACTCTGATGTGCGTAAAATTGTGGCAGATGCTCTAGGAAAAATCGGGACAGAAGTGGTGATTGACCCCTTAATTAAATTGCTGGATGATCACAACTATTATGTGCGTAGTAGGGCGGCAGATGCTCTGGGAGAAATCGGGACAGAAGCCGCCATCGACCCCTTAATTAAATTGCTGGATGACAACGACTCTGATGTGCGTAGTAGTGGGGCAGATGCTCTGGGAGAAATCGGGACAGAAGCCACCATCGACCCCTTAATTAAATTGCTGGATGATTACCGCTCATCTGTGCGTAGTAGGGCGGCAGATGCTCTGGGAGAAATCGGGACAGAAGCCACCATCGACCCCTTAATTAAATTGCTGGATGATTACCGCTCATCTGTGCGTAGTAGTGCGGCATCTGCTCTGGGAAAAATCGGGAAAGAAGCCACTATAGACCCCTTAATTAAATTGCTGGATGACAACGACTCTGATGTGCGGAGGAGTGCGGCAGAAGCTCTGGGAAAAATCGGGACAGAAGCCACCATCGACCCCTTAATTAAATTGCTGGATGATCCCGACTCTGATTTGCGTATTCGTGTGGCAGATGCTCTGGGAAAAATCGGGACAGAAGCCACCATCGACCCCTTAATTAAATTGCTGGATGATGACGACTCTGATTTGCGTATTCGTGTGGCAGATGCTCTGGGAAAAATTGGCACAGAAGCCACCATCGACCCCTTAATTAAATTGCTGGATGATGACGACTATAGTGTGCGTATTCATGCGGCAGAAGCTCTGGAAAAAATCGGGACAGAAGCCACCATCGACCCCTTAATTAAATTGCTGGATGATGACGACTATAGGGTGCGTATTCGTGCGGCAAAAGCTCTGGGAAAAATCGGGACAGAAGTGGCGATTGACCCCTTAATTAAATTGCTGTATGATGACGACTATTCTGTGTGTAGGAGTGCGGCAGATGCTCTGGGAGAAATCGGGAAAGAAACCACTATTCCTAAACTGATTAATCTCCTAAACAAGGAAGAATCGGCAGCAACTAATGATAAAGATATTTTTTCTGAAACCATCAACACCCTTAACACTATTCAAGAGCGCTACCAAATCTACAACCCAACCTATCGTCCCAAACCGACTCAAACCATGTACATCCTCCACCTCTCAGACCTCCACATCACCACCCCTGAGCAAGCTACCCTTTGGTCAAACCAACTCGCCCAAGACCTAATCCAAGACCTTCAAATCCCTCACCTTGATGCTCTTATCCTCTCCGGTGATATCGCCAATTATTCCACTCCAGACGAATACCAGGCAGCACAACAGTTTCTCGACAACCTCCGCCAAGACTTTTCCCTAGACTCGAAGCAAATTGTTCTAGTTCCTGGTAACCATGACCTCAATTGGGAACTAGCAAAGCGGGGTTATCAGTTATTGGATCTCGAAGACTACGATGGTGAACTCAAAGAGGGTCACTACATCAAAGGTGAAGATGTGATTCGAGTCCGAGATGAAGCCAAATACCAACAACGGTTTGCCCACTTCAGCCAATTCTATCAAGCTATCAAAGCTCAACCCTATCCCCTCGACTATGACCAGCAAGCCATTATCGACTATTTCCCAGAGCAAAACTTGCTGATCCTAGGACTAAACTCCGCTTGGGAACTGGATCGCTACTTCAGAGACCGTGCTAGTATCCACTCCGGTGCTCTGAGCAACGCCCTGACCGAAATTCGCCGTAACCCAGACTACGGCAACTGCCTGAAAATTGCGGTTTGGCACCATGCCCTGAATAGTGCTGGAAGCGATAGGATTACCGACCAAGGATTCATGGAACAACTCGCCCAAGCTGGATTCCGCTTCTTCCTCCACGGACACATTCACAAAGCCGAAACCAGTCTTTTCCGTTACGACCTCAGCCCAAGTGGGCGCAAACTCGACCAAATTGGTGCTGGCACCTTTGGCGCACCCACCAAAGAACTCATACCCGGTTATCCTTGGCAATATAATCTACTGAAAATTGAGGATAATCAACTGACTGTCTACACTCGCCGTCGGGAAGAAATTAATGGTGCTTGGAAACCTGATTCACGGTGGACTCAGGGTCCAGGAGTTGGTGCTTTGGATTATTATTCTATTGAGTTGTAGGGAGTAGGGAGTCGGGAGTAGGGAGTCGGGAGTAGGGAGTAGGGAGTAGGGAGTAGGGAGTAGGGAGCAGGGAGTAGGTAGTAGGGAGTAGGGAGTAGGGACAAGGTATTATGCGCTTTTTTGACTATACCTCTATAGCGGTTTTTATCCTACCGGCTTCCCTAAAATCTTTACCTTTCTCCCTGTTCTTTCTTCCCCTTTCTCTGTTCATTTTTACTATTTCTCTAAAA
>NZ_JAAHFV010000280.1:0-8707 GCF_010672755.1 Moorena sp. SIO1F2 | reverse complement strand
TGATTCGGCTTTTGAGTATGGTTAGATAAATTTGGCCAAAATCACGACTATTCGCGCTCCTTTTCTCCCCATCTCCCCATCTCCCCATCTCCCCATCTATTTTTGGCCAGAATGAAACAGCCCTACCAACTTTGGGGGGAACAAGAGTTAATTGGCTTCAGTCCCCCAAAATTGGGGGATTTAGGGGGCTTGGATGTAGCAAATGAGACTTCTCAGACAACCTCTTAGAAAAATCGTGTAGGTTAAACATGTGTTCAGTAGAGTCATCATGTTGCACCAACTCCTCACCTGGATCATAGCCCTAGCCCTAACCCTCTCCACTACCTTACTACCCATTGCTCCTGCCTCGGCTAACCCAGTCCAAACCGAGAACGTCGAGGTGCAATTAA
Source organism: Moorena sp. SIO1F2 (assembly GCF_010672755.1). Taxonomy (NCBI): domain Bacteria; kingdom Bacillati; phylum Cyanobacteriota; class Cyanophyceae; order Coleofasciculales; family Coleofasciculaceae; genus Moorena; species Moorena sp. SIO1F2. The sequence goes on along the minus strand of NZ_JAAHFV010000280.1, from coordinate 8,318 downwards.
TCAGCGAAGTCATCAATATTCAACCTGGAACCCCCTTCTGGGTAGGACTACACTTCAATATCAATCCCGGCTGGCACACCTATTGGCGAAACCCTGGTGACTCGGGTCTTGGAGCTACCCTTAACTGGAACCTACCCCCCGGCTTTGAAGTGGGAGACATCGTGTGGCCCTATCCCCAGCGGCTACCCCTTGAGCCATTAATGAACTTTGGCTATGAAGAAGAGGTTACCCTACTCAGCCAAATCACACCCCCAGCTAACCTAGCTACTCCCGATTCCCTCCAACTCCGAGTAAAAGCGGATTGGCTCGTCTGTGAAGTAAACTGTATTCCGGAAGAAGGCACCCTCAACCTCACCTTACCAATTACCTCTAGACCTCCCTTAGTCAACCAACGGTGGGCAAAGGTATTTGAGCAAGCCCGTCAAGCTCTACCCAAACCCTCCCCATGGCAAGTCACGGTCACTATCGAACCAAAAGACTTAACCCTGCAAGTTGAAGCCCCGGAAATGGAAGAGGCTCAAATCCAAGAGGTGACCTTTTTCCCACATCAAGACGGTATCATTAGCAACCCAGCGCCCCAAAACGCAGAACTTAATCAAGATGGAATCACCTTGCGATTGCAGCGAGGCTATCTTAGGAAACTCGACCCAATCACTGGAGTGCTAGTGATTCGAGAATCCCTAGACAACCAATCTGTAGTCCAAGCCTTCACCATTGAAGCCGCAGTAAGCAATGAAATAGGCAAAACCGCCCCAACCCCAACCCAACCCCGATGGGAAGTGCTGCTGCTAGCATTACTCGGAGGCATAATCCTAAACCTGATGCCCTGTGTCTTCCCAGTGCTATCCCTCAAAGCACTCAACATAGTCCAAAAATCCCAGAAAAGTCCCAAGCAAGTCAGACGCCATGCGATCGCATTTACTGCAGGCATTCTGGTCAGTTTTAGCGTAGTCGCCAGTGTGCTATTAATTTTGCGATCGCTAGGGCAACAAATCGGCTGGGGATTCCAGCTACAATCCCCCGTTTTCGTGACCTTAATGGCATATCTAATGTTTGCCGTTGGCTTAAGTCTATCGGGAGTCTTTATCTTCGGTGCTTCCATCATGGGAATTGGGCAACGATTAACCACTCGCTCAGGATACATAGGGGAATTTTTCACAGGAGTCTTTGCCACCGTAGTAGCCACTCCCTGCACCGCACCATTCATGGCAACCGCCCTGGGAGTAGCCCTGACCCAATCCGTACCGATAGCGATCGCAATCTTTGAAATGCTCGGTCTCGGGCTAGCCCTGCCCTACCTAGCCATTAGCTTCACCCCAGGATTGCAGCGTATTTTACCCAAACCAGGAGCATGGATGGAAACCTTCCAACAGCTTCTGGCATTCCCCATGTACGCCGCAACCGCCTGGTTAATCTGGGTATTAGCCCAGCAAACTGGAACCAACGGTTTAGCAGCCGCCCTAGCAGGGCTAATCCTAATTGCCTTTGCCACTTGGTTGCACCAAAAAACCCGCCTACTCCCCCCTCTAGGAAAGCATTTGGGCTCAATCTGCGCCTTAGTCGCCCTAGGATTTTCCCTGAGCTTAGCCCAAGCTTCCACCACCACTCCTACTGCACTGACCCATAATCAAAATCAGGGAATCAAATGGCAACCCTATACCGCTGAACGACTAGTTAAACTAAGGGAATCAGGAAGCCCAGTATTCCTGAATTTCTCAGCATCCTGGTGCATTACCTGTCTAGTTAATGACCGTGTCGCCCTCAACCAGCCAGAAACCATAGCCGCCTTTGAGTCTAAAAAAATTGCCCTACTCAAAGCAGACTGGACTAATCGTGACCCAGCCATCACCAAAGCTCTAGAATCCTTCGGACGCAGTGGCGTACCCCTTTATGTCTTGTATCCACCAGACTCAGAATTTACCCAGCCTATTATACTACCTCAGATTCTATCCCCAGAGCAAGTTCAACGTGCCATCAAAAAACTATAGGAAAGGGAGTAGGGAGTAGGGAGTAGGGAGTAGGGAAGTAGCACCGTAGGGAATATGGCATCAAAAATTCTCACAATTAATTTAGGATACCTATAGCGTTTCTAGGACTCATGAGGTACACATAATTGTTTGACTATTGGCTCTTTCCTCTTCTCTCTTACCTGCTCCCTGGTCCGTTCGCGTAGCGTGGCCTACGGCCTCAGTCCCTGCTCCCTAAAACCCAGAGATTTGTACATCACAAGTGGTATAATTGCTATATAGAAAATTTAGGTAGAATTTAAGGAAATAGAAAATAACAAGCAGCAAGTGACAATTAACAAGTAATAATCAACAATCAACAATCAGCCATCAATAAACATGAACAACTTTCTCAAATTTAACGGTCAGAAAATCACCACGACTGGATTAGTAGCCCTAGCCCTAATTATCACTGGATGCCAGAATCCTCCCCTCACCAAAGATTCTAAAACTACAAGTCAAGCATCCACCGCAATTGCAGCATCATCACCATTACAGATTGATGGAAAAGCACCAGAATTCACTGGAGTTGATAGCAACAATACCACCCACAAGCTCAGTGATTTCAAAGGCAAAGTCGTAGTATTGGAATGGACTAATCACCAATGTCCCTTTGTCCGCAAACATTACAACAGCGGTAACATGCAGAAACTTCAGAAAGAAGCCACCAGCAAGGGAGTAGTGTGGTTATCAATAATCTCCTCAGCTCCAGGACAGCAAGGTCATGTCACCCCTCAAAAAGCCAATGAATTGATTAAAAGCAGTAGCGCTAATCCCACAGCAGTAATTATAGACTCCGAAGGCACCATTGGTCGTCTATATCAGGCTCGCACCACACCCCATATGTATGTTATTGATACTGATGGAGTCTTGAAATACATGGGCGCAATTGATAATAAACCCTCAGCTAATCCAGCGGATGTAGAAACTGCTACCAATTATGTCCAAGCTGCTTTGAATAGTGTTATCAATAATAAACCTGTGGAAAAAACAGTCACTCAGCCTTACGGTTGCTCGGTGAAATATAATAGTTAAAGGTGTAAGCAATTAGCAATCAGCAATCAGCAATCAGCATATCCTTAGATGGTCAAATCCCCAGACTTTCTATTATCATTAATCTCGAACTCTTAAATTCTACCAAACGAAGTTTATTTTAAGCTGACAACTGACAGCTGATAGCTTATAGCTTACATATTAGCTGTATCTCTAACAACTTGTAAAAATTGCTCAAGAGTAGGACAAGGATTAGTAATACGCCATGCGATCGCTAAAACAATTCAAGATCGTCATATTTGGGTACAAGTAGCACGAGGTCAGGTCAAGTTAGATAATTACTTGCTACAAGCTGGTGATGGTGCTGCTATTTCTCAAGCGGAATCTGTGATGTTAGTGGGTCAAGAGCAAGCAGAGGTGTTGCTGTTTGATTTGGCCTGAATCCAGATGAGCATCTGTAAATCTGAAGTTACCCGTTTCCCAGTTCCAGTTTATTGTAAGCATTCAGTTATCAACTCCTCTATCAAATACTCAGAAGTATAGCGCTACGCGCAAGGCATGCATGCATGCATGCATGCATGCAAAAGTTTACTATAATAGCTTTTCAGATTGTATCAATGTCAAACACCTTAATGCGTAGTGCTATAACCTTTTGAATCAAGCAATTGAATCAAGGAAAACTTAGGCATTTTCATGAAGGTCAAGAGTAGATGAATAGTGCTGGAAACCCCTCACGAAACTAATAGCTAAAAAATTTTGTAATTAATTATTTTCAATTAACCCTCAGAAACCCCACTGGTTTAAGACACTGGTGGGGTGAATTTGTTATTGGTGATTGGTGATTTACGAAATATCATTTGATGTTTCGTTTAAGTGATGTTTCGTTTCAGCTGCGTAAGTCCTAGGCAGGAGTATTATGGTTGTTCTTGAGATTGTTGCAGCCACCCTTGGCAGTACTGAATCAGGGTCTGAATGCGATCGCATACTCCCTTCTGCCTTAATTTGGCTGTCTCAGCACTCCGGGATGCCTGCAGAAGCATCAGGTCATTTTCCAATAATCGGATCTGTTTGTGAATTTCGGTTTTTAGGGACTGCCATCGAGAGACATAATCGAGAGGGATGTCTGAGGCACTAATACTAGCGATCTGAGTGATGAACAGCCCCTTTAGTGCTTGAAACTGCTGCTGATTTGCTGATCGGGCCACATCATCAGCGCCAATTTTGTAGTACATTTGTTCTAGGGCTTGTTGGAATTCTCGTAATGGTTGATTATGTGATTGAGATAACATTGTGAGCCCTATTAGCGTAAAATTATAAATGTAAAGAATTTTTTCTTTTTAAACAGGACTTACGCAAATGCTCCCTAAATCTCCCAATTCTGGGGGACTTTGACATCATTACCCCCCAAAATTGGGGGGCAGGGGGGCAAAACCAACTAAACTTCGTAAGTCCTATTAAAGACAAGGTAGTTACCAAAACAACAATTTGGCTCTGCCACTTAAATATTGAAGCAAGCTTCCATCTCTTTAAACTTGAGGATCCGGACAGCATTCTGGCTTGACGAAAAAGGAGGGTGAGAGGAAGCTTTACTTACAGTGATTGCTTACTCAGAAGGGTTTGGCTGCATGGATAGGCTTGCCACTCTTCTGAGTCAGCACTCATTTTGCTAGATTTCGGTTTTCCTCGACTCCAGTATCTATTTTTTTCTCTGAGGGGCAAATAATTATGGACGCGATCGCCACCTACTCTATTCTGAATTTTAACGTTGAGATTCCTGACTGGCTGCAATATTGCTTAAAAGCCGCTTCATCAGCGGCAGAGGAACCAGTCGGTGATCATACTTTGTTAATCGCTGAGGCATTTAAATTTGCTTACCAACTCCATGAAGGTCAGTACCGCAAATCTGGAGAGCCTTACATTGCCCATCCGATTGCAGTGGCTGATCTATTAAGGGATTTGGGCGGCAACTCTACTATGATAGCGGCTGGATTCCTCCATGATGTAGTTGAAGATACGGAAATTACTCCAGAAGAAATAGAATCCCGGTTCGGAGTGGAGGTACGAAATTTAGTAGAAGGGGTAACAAAACTATCTAAATTCAACTTCTCCAGTAAAACTGAGCGTCAAGCCGAGAACTTCCGCCGGATGTTCCTCGCCATGGCAGCAGATATCAGGGTAATCGTTGTGAAACTGGCAGATCGATTACATAATATGCGGACCTTGGAATACTTGAAGCCAGCAAAACAGGGTCAGATTGCCCAAGAAACCCGAGATATCTTTGCCCCCCTAGCCAATCGGTTAGGAATTGGTCGCTTCAAGTGGGAACTAGAAGATTTAGCCTTTAAATATCTGGAAAGGGATGCTTATCGGGAAATTCAGTCCTTGGTAGCAGAAAGACGCTCAGACCGGGAACAGCGGCTGAAGGAAGTCTCAGAACTTTTGCGAGAGCGCATTGAGAAAACCGGTGTTCATTGCGTTGATCTTAGTAGTCGCCCCAAGCACCTTTATGGAATATATCAGAAAATGCAGCGCCAGAACAAGGGGTTTAATGAAATCTATGATCTTGCTGCCATGCGGGTGATTGTGGAAACTAAAGAGGAATGCTACCGAGCCTTGGCTGTTGTTCATGATCTGTTCAGACCAATTCCAGGTCGGTTTAAAGATTATATTGGTTTACCCAAACCCAATCGCTATCAATCCCTCCATACCGGAGTGATTGGGTTTAATGGTCGCCCGATCGAAGTCCAAATTCGCACCCTGGAAATGCACCATGTGGCGGAATGGGGTATTGCGGCTCACTGGAAGTATAAGGAAACGGGTGGCTCTAATACTACTAAATTCACGGCTGATGACGAAAAGCTGACTTGGCTGCGGCAGTTATTGGAATGGCAGAAAGACCTGAAAGATGCTCAGGAATACATGGAAAACATCAAAGATAACCTATTTGATGAAGATGTCTATGTATTTACACCAGATGGTGATGTAGTCGCTTTGAGTCGGGGGGCAACTGCCGTAGACTTCGCCTATCGGATTCATACCGAGGTGGGAAACCATTGTGCTGGTGTACGAGTTAATGGGGAGTGGCGGGTACTTGATTCTCCTCTAAAGAATGGGGATATTGTAGAAATTCTCACCACCAAAAACGCTCACCCTAGTCTAGATTGGCTTAACTTTGTGGTAACAGCCAGTGCGAGAAATCGTATTCGGCAATGGTTTAAGCGATCGCATCGGGAAGAAAATGTGGCTCGGGGTCGGGAACTCTTAGAGAAGGAACTTGGGAAAAAAGGATTTGAAGCCTTGCTCAAATCAGCACCAATGCAAATTGTGGCGGAGCGCTGTAACTACCACAAAGTAGAGGATTTACTGGCTGGTCTGGGTCACGGTGCAGTGACACTCAACTTTGTAGTGAAACGACTACGGGAAGAACTACACGCTGGTTTAGACAATGAGCCAGGAGAAAGTGAAGTTATCCAAGAGTATTCTAGCTCTACCCCCATTCATCCCCAATCCCAACTTCCTGCTAAGACACATCCTATTGCTGGTGTAGAAGGACTACTGTATCGCCTTGCTGCATGTTGTAACCCCTTACCGGGAGAATCTATTATTGGGGTAGTCACTCGCACTAAGGGGATTTCCATTCATCGGCAAGGATGTGTGAATGTGGAAAATGTTTTAGGAGAAAGACTAGTACCGGTCAGCTGGAATCCCACTGATATCGATAACGGGCGTCCCCAAACCTACCCGGTGAATGTGCAAATTGAAGTCATTGACCGGGTTGGTGTCTTCAAAGACATTCTCTCTCGCTTAAGTGACCAAAACATTAATGTCCGTAAGGCTCAAGTCAAAACTCAGTATGGCAGACCAGCTCTAATTGACCTGTGTATTGATATTCTCGATCACCAACAACTCAACTGCAGCTTTGCCAAAATCCAACAAATGAGCGATGTGTTAAATATCCGGCGTGTTTCCCAGGTGGAGGAATGTAATTGAAGGTATGAAGGTTAGGAGGTTAGGAGGTTGAAAGTTAGAAGGTTGAAAGTTAGAAGGTTAAGACTTAACAGTCAAGATTCAACCAACAGTCAAGATTCAACCAACAGTCAAGATTCAACCAACAGTCAAAATTCAACAGATAACACTCAAACAGTCAAGATTCAACAAACAACTTGTTTTTCTTCTGAACGTCGTCTAGGCACCTCATAGGTGAAGAAATCATAGGCTAAGATGGTATTTGGGAAAATTGCCCGTGCTTCTTGAAGCAAATCATCTAACCTAAGGGGGTTTCCTGGAGCATAACGAGGACTGAAATGGGTCATAATTAGCTGTTTGACCCCTGCACCAAGGGCAACTTGGGCTGCCATGGTAGAGGTAGAATGTAAGCGCTCAATAGCCATCTGAGCGTCTTGATGGGCAAAAGTAGCTTCGTGAATCAAAACATCCCCATCCTTTGCCAGTTCAATGGCCTGCTCACAGAAGATAGTATCGGTACAATACACTACTTTACGACCAGTTTCGGGTGCTCCACACAAGTCAATGCCCTTAATCTCACGCCCATTAGGTAGGGTAATCGTTTCTCCCCGTTTGAGTTTACCGTAAAGAGGACCAGACGGAATTCCTAATGCGATCGCTTTTTCTACATTAAACCTGCCCGGTCGGTCTTTTTCACATATTCGATAGCCAAAGGCTGGCACACGATGCTCCAGGGGTAGACAGCTAACGGTAAATTCCTGGTCTTCGTAGAGTAAACCAGGTTTTACGGTGTGAACCTTAAAGGGGAATGCCAAATGGGTGCGAGAGTATTTTAGGCAAGCTTGGAGATAACTATCTAAACCCGGTGGTCCATAAATATCAACCCTGTCGATGTTTCCCGCTAAGCCACAGCTTGCCAACAGACCTGGGATACCAAAAATATGGTCGCCATGGAGGTGGGTAATGAACATTCGTCTGATCTGGCTGGTTTTCAGGTCACTCCGCAAAAGTTGATGCTGAGTACCTTCGCCACAGTCAAACAGCCAGACTTCTGCACGCTGAGGTAAGCGCAGCGCTACACTGGACACATTGCGCGATCGCGTTGGGACTCCGGAGCTAGTTCCTAAAAATGTAATTTCCACGCAGCCTGTTTTTGAATCTTCTTGTATATATAGTACACAGCCTGAGTCTGATCATGCTCAATGTGCAAAGCCTGTGAACGTATTTAGGGAATAGGGAATAGGGAATAGGGAATAGGGAATAGGGAATAGGGAATAGGGAATAGGGAATAGGGAATAGGGAATAGGGAATAGGGAATAGGGAATAGGGAATAGGGAATAGGGAATAGGGAAT
>NZ_JAAHFV010000028.1:0-41019 GCF_010672755.1 Moorena sp. SIO1F2 | reverse complement strand
CTTCAACCATTCCTGGTATCAGAGCTAAATCTACAAGTTGCCCAAGTCCAAAAAAACCCCATGTAAATAACCAGATTATTCCACTAATGTACTTACCAGTGTAAAAACGGTGGGCGCCGGAAAAACCTAATAAACAGGTAAACCATAAAAGGTAAGCTATTTCAGTTTTTCTCATGATTGAACTACTCCTTATCTAAATATTTGCTCGTTAATTAGTTCGTAGGGTGCGTTAGGGGCGGGCTTGCCCTGATGTTATCGGTAGCCAGTGTTGGCAGAGCCCGCATAGTTTTTGAGGTTATGATAAAAAAGCCATATTTTTCATAACCTAGTTGTAAATTAAATAGCTTCTATTCTTCTGGAGTAACCGACACATTCCGTAACTCAGTATTGATATAACCAGTGTAATAAGAGCTCTTCAAATGATTTCTAAATTGCAGGACATCTATCTGGTTGACATCTAGTGAAACTCCCTTAAAAGTAATAATCGCTTCTATTGGTATATCCTTAATTAAGCTATTTTTTACAGAACCATCACGGTTATTACTATATGTACCCAATTCAACTTTTGTGGCCACATATTCTTTACCTTGATCCAATAGTCTACTTCTTCCATATCCATAACGGCTATTAGAATACAAATTCAAGTTAACATTTTCTTTGGTACTTGTGATTAATATAGCGCAACTTATGGATTGAGTACTTGAATTTACATTGTAGGATTTTTGGCAACTTTTCAATTCATAGATAATACCTTCCAGCTCAACTGATTGGGATGGAACTGTAGTCGGTGTAGGTTCAGTAATTACTGAAGTTCTCGTAGCTTGCGATATTGTGTCAGGCTTACCAAGATTTTTAAGCGTTTTATTTTCAGTCTTGAGGTCTTGGATTCTTTCGTTTAGTTTATCCTTGTCTGTTTCCAAATCCTTGACTTTATCTTGGAGGTCTTTGACTTGTAGTTTCAGCTCCCTTGATTGTAAAGACTCATCATTAGTGAGTCCTACGAATGCTGGAAATTTAGCCACAATAACTTCTCGAAGTTTATATCCTCCAAAGGCAGCTAATGGTGCTGTCAAAATCATTAGGATTAAGGCAAACTTGAAATAGTTTGTCCATTGTCGCATTCTCAATTCTCTATTCATTTGTTTACAAACCTCATCAATATCATTTTCACGAAGTAGATCGGATAGTCCTAATTCCCTTAAACTATCCTTAACCGTTTCAATGGTGATTCTGCCTTCCAGCTCATTTTTACGTTTGGAAAGCCGTTCTACTAATCCTTGGAATTGTTCTTCGGTTAAGCTATTTTTGATCATTTGCTTTATTGACCTTAACTTGATATTATTTATAGCTACCTTAAACTATTTATTTTTTGGTATTATCAGAAATCAATAATGGAGTTGCTCAGTTCTTCAGTAATGGTAGATGTCAATAAAATTAGGGCTTGAGATTGGTAGAGATAATACCAATCAATTCGTTATTGATATCTGATTTACTTTACAAAACCAGTATTACACACAATTCTAACAATTTTAGTTAGTCTAAGTTAAATTCATCAAAGCTTTACATTTATGAGTTTTTATCATAAATACTTTGATAATAGATAATTACGAACAGCTTATGAGTAAAGGATTTAAGGGATTTTTGTCCTAGTAAGTAGGAAGTATAAAGTAGGGCATGAGCAGTCAATGAAGTGGTCTGAAGCACTACCGAAGCTACATGAAGTAAATTAAGATTAATCTAGTATTTATATTTGAGATGTGAACAAATAATCCCAAGGTTTAGGAAACCTAAAACTCCCAATAGGTAAGAGCAGTAAGGAATACAGAGTTTTTTAGTTTATCAAAAATCACAATCTAGTTTTACAACTCATTTATCAAAAAACAGTACAAATACTCATTGCCAAATCAAAATAAATTTGATAAAACTATCAATACTAATAGGGAGAGGTGAGAAGTTGGCTGTAGCGTAAACATCATCACCACCAAGCCCAAATCGTAAAACCAGATAACCAAGCAGTAAAGTAATAAAACGCGATGTTCCTTTGGAACCGCTTCGCGAACGCGCTGTTGCTGAATCAAGCTATTAACCAACAATAGAATTAGCTTGTGCTAACGTCAGCTGACCGCTGACCGCTGACCGCTGACGGCTGAATGCTTACCTTAGATCTTATTGGTAAATTAGAGATACCACTGGTTTCCCAAAGCAAAGAGCCTTATGACTGCTAAAACAATCTCGCGCTACGTTACTCGTAATCCGGAAATTTTGAACGGAGAACCAATCATCATCGGCACTCGGACATCTGTCCGTGCTATTGTTGGTTTATGGCGCTTGGGTATTATGCCAGAAGAAATTCTAAACCATTTAACTCATTTGACTCTGGCGCAAGTATTTGATGCCTTAAGTTTCTATCTTGACAATCAGGGGGAGATTAATGAGTACATTGAGCCGAACCAAGTCCCTGATGAATTGGTGCATCCATCTGTAAAGTCTATCTTAGGTTGATCGTGAACTAAAAAAACGCGATGTTCCTTTGGAACCGCTTCGCCATCGCGCTGTTGCTAAATCAAGCTATTAACTAAAAATAGAATTAGCTGGTGCCAAGGGAGTCAGTACTTAATTTCGTGACTCCCATAACCGCTGACGGCTGATCGCTGACCGCTGACCGCTGACGGCTGACGGCTGACCGCTGACCGCTGACCGCTGAATACTTAAGCTCTACAACAAACCAATGATGCTAATCGTGAATGTGCTCTTATCAAAAAAGTCGCTATTGCCAGGTGCCAGGGCAAAGTCAACTACCGAGCCTTTTTGCACTTTGCTCGATACAGTGAAATAAACCCCAACACCATCATTGCCATGGATTGCGTCAGACCAGATTTTAGTACCATCAACAAAGATATAGGCAATCACACCATCGCTGGCAGTACGACTGTCTTTCTTGGCGAGGTGACCCTTGAAGGTAACTTCCCCTTCAATGTCACTAACCCAGCGACGAACTCCCCACTGCTCAACCCTTTTCCGTCTACCGGTGGTTTTCGGACCGTTGGGATGAGCAATAGTGTTAGATAGCTCAGTCCAGTATTTTCCTTGCTTCACTTTCCAGGATCCCTCAGTGTATTCCTGCATTTCATGGAAATCAGCACTGGTCAGGGAACCATCGTAGTAGCCATAGAACCAGTTATGCTCTCCTTGAGTATCAGAAAAATCCTCCACTGAATTGGCAATTTCAGTACGCACGGGAACATGGTTAACCTGAAGTTCAAAGGCATCGCTGACGGTTTTGCATAGCTCGTCAGAGGCTGTTACAGTAATTGTGGTTGTGCCAATGTCATCGCTACTGGGAGTACCACTGAACGTAGTGCCATCGAAATCCAACCAGCTCGGTATGGTTGCACTCAAGCTCAGACTATCTCCATCGGTATCGCTAAATGTTGCTTCCCCAATTGTCAGGGTAAAAGACTCATTCTCGTTAATGGTTTGAGCGCCAATGGGATTAGTCACCACAGGGGCAGAATTATTCGGGGGTTCATAGACGTAGAGAGATCCACACTTTTCCCAGCGAACTTCATCGAGACTGGAACGGTCTTTGTTGGTATTTGTAAACCAATCGCCATTAATCTTTAAATAATCCAAATCTGTCAGCACTTGCATTATCTCTAAATTCGTCGCTGCTTCATTGCTGTCAGTTTTTATCCATCCACCCTCTGCATTAAGGGGGATTGTGTAGGGAGTCCATTGGTCTATAGTGGGCGTCGATACATGGTTCTGTAGTTCCAAACCACCACCACTTATTGTTAAACCACTTATTGTTAAACCATTTATTAAACTATTATTTAAACTATTGATATCCTCGGTAATCTGATCGCTATTTTCCAAATTAACCTCAACAGCAAACCTGAGGTTTCCATTGAAAAAACTGGATTTGTCACCAACAAACTTCTCGGGAGCAACGTAATCGTAGGGTCCATCACCGACTTGATCATCATTATGAATGTAGCCACCAGTGATGAATCCACAGATTCTAGACTGTTCGGGGTCAACTTCTTGATCATTAACGTCAACAACGCTCCAACCCTCTGTGCCAGTATCAAAGTGACTGACCGGCTCGATTATGCTTTCAATCGCCTGAGCTGGCTGTGGAATCATGAGCATAGCACCAGACAATAGTGCCGCCCACAGAACAATACGGATTTTTTTCATCGAAAATTTCGCAGCAGAATACACCACTTAAACCCTGAGGGTTAGAGTTAGCAAGGAGCTTTCAAAGTGTGGACGCAATACCGCACTCAGCCCCTTTCCGCTGCACCTCCAACTAATGGTTTACAGATTAATCGGGTACTACGTGTAAGTAGCCCTGTTGTTTTTTGCTGTATGTAACTGCAAACAGCTCAATGGTCTCCTTTGGGGAAACCGTAGCTAAAGTATGGTGCAAGGCTATGCAGATATTGAATTTTGCCCAAATTATAATTTTATAGGAGTTTAGGCTTTTTAGATATTATTTTTGATTTACAAGCTCGTATATCTTGATAGATAAGGGTTTCAGGAATTATCAATTACCTTTACTGCTCCCCTTATTAAGAATCTATATTGTTTATTACCATAAGATGCGCATCTGATCAAATCCTGTTATTTTTGACTTTTGAGTTCTCTATAATCTCCCTGGTGAACAACGGTATTCCTAAGATGAACCAATCAACCGAGCGGCTTTATAATCTATTACCTGCTATCTACCGGCAGCGAGATTTTGCCCAAGGGGAACCCCTACGGGCGCTGTTGGCAGTAATGGAAAAGGAACTCCAGATTATAGAAGCTGATATTGAAGGCTTGTATGACAACTGGTTTATTGAAACCTGTGATTCCTGGGTGATGCCCTATATTGCTGAGTTACTGGGCATCGAGGATTTAAATGATGAAAAGCAGATTATCTTCAGCCAACGTACCCGGATTGCTAATACAATTCGTTACCGTCGCCGTAAAGGGACTACTGCCACTTTGGAAATGGTGGTTCAGGATGTAACTGGCTGGAAAGCCAGGGTAGTAGAATATTTTGACTATATCGCCACAACCCAGCATCTGTCTCACATCCGCCCAGGGAAAGGGGGTACCTTTGACCTGCGTCGAACCGATGCCCTAGAGCGCCTAGACAGTCCTTTCAACACTGCTGCCCACACTATCGATATCCGTCCCTTTGAATCCAATCGCGGTAGATATAACATCCCCAGTGTAGGTGTGTTTTTGTGGCGTCTGGAAAGCTACCCGGTCAGGAATAGTAATGCTTATGCCATTACCGAACAACGGAATGTTGCCTATTCCTTTGCCCTCGGTCAGGATCCAGAACGCTTCCAAAATACCATTGTTGCGGTGCAATCGGCCTCAACCCAGCGCAAGTATACCTTTCAAGTCACTCCCTTACCGAACAAAGGTCGCTATACCTTCCATCCTTTGGGTTATGACATGCCCTTGTTTAACCGTCCTCAAACTAGAACCGAGTTTAGCGAGGTGGCGGCAGCAATTAATGTACCCCAAGCGATCGCATCCCAAGCTTTTCAGGAAGAGTTACAAGACTACTACGGTGATCTCAGCAGTGTCACGATTATTAAAAATGGTCAACTGATCCCAATCGATAAGGTAGAAGGGAGGGATTTGCGCAACTGGAGTCGCCCTTCCGAGGGGAAAACCGTAGCTGTGGATGTGGATTTGGGACGCTTGACTTTTGCGGAAGGGGAAGACCCGGAGCCAGATCAACTACAAGTCAGCTACAATTACGGATTTAGTGCTGACCTTGGTGGTGGACCCTACAGCCGACGCCAAAGCTTAACCCAGACCTCTAACACGGTATGGTTTGTTTCAAAAACCCATACTCCCAAATCTGAGCAATGGTTTACTAGCTTGCAGGGAGCCCTCAAGGAATGGGTAAACCGTGGCAAGCTCGGAGTTATCCGAATTATGGATAACAGTACCTATTACACTCCCCTGCAACTGAGCAATCTTAAGGGATTAGTGATTGAAGCCGCTGATGGCGCTTGCCCTAGTATCCATCCCGTGGATGGAAAGTTAACTGTAGTGGGGGCAGCAGCGGGGTCAACCTTAGATCTCAATGGCTTGCTGATCAAAGGTGCGATCGCAATTCAAGGGAATCTGAGACTGAACCTAACCCACTGCACCGTGATGGCAGAAGAAGGTCAAGCCAGCATAGTTGTCGAAGAAGGACAGACAGCTGATTTACAGCTAATGATTAGACACAGCATTGTCGGACCATTACGCCTACCAGCACAGAGTGCTAACTTAACCATCCAAGATAGTATTATTGATGGCGCTGGGAAATTTGCGATCGCATCTGTTGCTAACAACAGTTACGGACCCCCAACCACTATGGCAAGAACCACTGTTTTCGGTCAAGTCGCTGTCCAGGAAATAATCTTGGCTTCAGAAACTATCTTCACAGATACTGTCACCGTTGAACAACGACAGGTTGGTGGGATACGCTTCTCTTATGTTCCGTCCGGTTCCCAAACACCGAATCGCTATCAGTGTCAACCTGACCTATTCCTGGAACAAGAGGCACAGCGGCTAGGACGCAACAGTATCGACGAGTTGACAGCAGCCGAAAATACCACATTACTAACTAACCAGCAACCTGTTTTCACAACTCTTAACTATGGTCAACCGGGCTATGGCCAATTGACCTTTGACACTCCTGAGGGAATCCGCACCGGTGCTGAAAATGGCTCTGAGATGGGAGCATTCAATCCCTTAGTGCAGCCCCAGCGCCAAGCTAATTTAAAAGCAGCCCTCAATGAATACTTGCGCTTTGGTCTTCAGGTAGGGGTATTTTATGTGACTTGAGAAGGCAGAATGTAGAATGTAGAATGCAGAATGCAGAATTCTTAATTCTTAATTCTTAATTCTTAATTCTTAATTCTTAATTCTTAATTCTTAATTCTTAATTCTTAATTCTTAATTCTTAATTCTAAAAATTGTAGGTAATTGTGTGTAGGTATCTGATATCTAATCTGAGAATAAGGAGGGTTTGATGAAAGGGGATTTTACTCGCTTCACATTTAATCGCAACAAACACTACAGTAGCGTCCGGATGCAGCAAGGTAGGGTATTGCTGGATGCGGATTGGAATGAACAGCTAGATATAAGTGCCTATCGCGATGGGACAATTGCTCAAGATACGATTGGACTCAATGGTTTCCCCACTGATACTCAAAATGGTGTTCTGAGTAATACCAGTAGCAGCTTTCAACTTACAGTGGGTGACAATGGTAGCACGTTGACCATTGACAAGGGACACTGCTATGTGGATGGCATCTTCTGTGAAAATGATCAGCAGGTGGAATATACCAAACAACCGGATTTGCCTCAGGTAGAACTGGACAAAACCTCAGGTTACTACTTGGCTTATCTGGATGTCTGGCAACGGCACATCACAATTATTGAAGACCCCAGTATTCGAGAAGAAGCTCTCGGTGGACCAGATACCAGCACCAGGACTAAGACCGTTTGGCAGGCTAAGCTGCTTAAGGTGGAAGCGGATATTAATAACGAATTAGATAATAACACATTATCTGAACTATGGAATAACTGGGTTAACGTTGCTAATAACAAAGGACAGCTTTTAGCCCGTACTCCCCAAGGGGCAGGGGGAAGTCAGGCAAATCAGTTGTACCGTTTAGAAATTCATCAATCCGGAGAATTAGGGCAAGCCACCTTTAAGTGGTCACGGCATAATGGTGCGATCGCAGCTCGGATCGAAAGCATTGATAGTAACCGGATTAATATTGGCGGTGATTCCCAAGCTGAGTTTGCTACTGGTCAGTGGGTGGAAATCACTGATGAGCGGAATACCCTACAGGGCATCCCGGGGATATTTGTCAAGCTCAACAATGTCCAAGGGGATAACCTGTATGTGACCGAGTGGCCCAACAATCAACCGGTGACACGAGAGTCTTTGGGGACAATTCCCACAGTGCGGCTTTGGGATTCGGAACAAGCGATCACAGTGACACAGCCTGAGGGGAATGAGGGATATATCCAGTTAAACAATGACCTAGAAGTTAAGTTTGAATCGGGACACTACAGCACTGGGGATTATTGGTTGATTCCTACCCGAACCTCACAGACCGTTGAATGGAGTATAGACAAAGCCAATCCCCATGGCATTAGTCATCACTACTCTCCCTTAGCCCTACTGCTCTGTGATGGCAGCAAGTGGGAATTAGTAGAAGACCGTCGGGCTATTTTCTCTCCCTTGACTGGAGTAGTGAGTCAATCCGGGGGTACCATGACCGGCCCGTTGACCATTGAAAGTGCTCTAACGGTCAGTGATAACGTCACCCTAGGGAACAGCGATCAAGATACAGTGACTATTTATGGCACAGTGCGATCGCAACATTCATCAGGGTCACTGCGGATAGCGGATGCCTTAAACGTCTCGGAAAACCTGACCGTTGATGGTAAGGTTGGGATTGGCACAACACAACCAGGGAATTACAAGCTTAAGGTTGATGGGGGAGATACCCATTTAAATGGAGCAGTAACTGTCTCCGGGAATCTAGAGGTAGAGGGAAATGTAACATTTCGAGGGGATGTCATTGCTCGGGACGTTGATCATCAACCGGGGGATGTGTTACTGGGAGACCAGGATGAAGATAAGATTACCTTTCACGGCACATTGCGATCGCAACATTCATCCGGGAAACTGGAAATCGCTGATGCCCTCAAGGTAGCAGAAGACCTGAGTGTTGGTGGGAATGTTGGTATCGCTATAGACACTCCAGAGAAGAAACTTCATGTTGAACTCGGTGAACTCAGAGTTAGAGCTAGCCACAATTATGCAACTGCTGATATTGGAGCCTTCTATGCCCAAAATCTGACCCAAGGCATTGGGATTGGCTTTAACCGTATTGAAGCGATTGGGAGTAATGGTAGCCAAGATATTGTGATTCATCCCAAAGGCACTGGGCAAGTCATTCTAGATAACAGCAAGCTTCAAGTTAACGGTAGCCAACAAATTGTCTTTACCGACACCAACACCAGCAACAACCTGAAGTTGCAATTATGGAGCGGATATGGTCTAGGGATCAACGGTAGCACGTTGTTCTACGCTGCTAATGGCAGGCACTCCTGGCGAGACACAAATGGTACCAATGAGAGAATGGTATTAACCACAGCAGCCGATGGTGGGCTGAGTGTGCTCGGTACAGGTAACTCTTTTTTTGGCGGTAACCTACGCATTGCTGGGATTACCGAGACTCCTGGCCTTGATGTCGGTGGATTTAGTCGCAGTCAGCATATCAATAAAGATGGTGTCTTCTATCGTTACAATGGACAGGTTTATATAACCGTTGACGATAATCTCTATATCCGTGATTTTAATAATCCTAATGATAATTCTGACAATATTAGGATGCACTTCAATACCAATAATGGCAGCCTTGGTATTAACAAGACCAATCCAGGGGCAAATCTAGATGTCAATGGTAATCTGAAGCTGCAATTGGGTGTCGCAGTCAATGAGTTTTCCAATGATGGCAGTCTTGGTGGTAACAATGATTTAGCCGTACCCACCGAAAGGGCAGTAAAGAGCTATATTGACAACCAAATAAACCAAGTTGACCAGAGAAAAGCTAATCTAGCTGGTTCATCGGAGCAAGACTTTCAAGCCAAGACTCTCAACGTCAACCAAGACCTGACAGTTAATCGCAATGTTGGGATTGGGACCAATGCTAATGCTGATGCCAGACTAAGTGTGCAAGGGGATAGTATCCTATCAGGGTTTGTCTTTCTTGGGAATCAGGATACTGACAATATCGCGATTCATGGCACAGTGCGATCGCAACATTCATCCGGTGCCCTACAGGTAGCTGATGCCTTACAGGTCGCAGAAGACCTGAGTGTTGATGGTAATGTTACCTTAGGGGACACCAGCAAGCTTAACCTCAACGGTAACCAACAAATTGTCTTTACCGACATCAACACCAGCAACAACCTGAAGTTGCAATTATGGAACGGATATGGTCTAGGTATCAACGGTAGCACCTTGTTCTACGCTGCTAATGGCAGGCACTCTTGGCGAGACGTAAGTGGTACCAATGAGAGAATGGCATTAACCACAACAGCCGATGGTGGGCTGAGTGTGCTGGGCACAGGTCAGTCTTCCTTTGCCGGTAACCTAACCATTGCTGGGATTACCCAGAGCCAAGTGTTTGATGTGGGTGGATTTAATCGCACTGAGCATATAAATAAAGATGGTGCCTTCTATCGTTACGGTGGACAGGTTTATATAAGTGTTGACGATAATCTCTACATCCGTGATACAGGGGATTCTAACAATATCAAGATGCACTTCAATACCAATAATGGCAGACTTGGTATTAACAAGACCAATCCAGGGGCAAATCTAGATGTCAATGGTAATCTGAAGCTTAAAAATGGTGTAGCAGTCAATGAGTTTTCCAATGATCAAGAGCTTAAGGGTAACAGTGATTCAGCCGTACCGACCGAAAAGGCGGTAAAAACCTATGTTGATACCAAAATTAGTCAGGGTGTTGTTGCAGAGGGGGGCACAGCAACACGATATCAATTTTCTGCAGACAGAAAATTTGATGGTCAAAATATTAAAAGCTCAGGAACCCATGTCATAGAATTTGTTGAAAGGAATGACCCTTACAATGTTTTTGATGATAAAAGCAATGCGTTTATAGCCCCCACATCAGGCTATTACTTTTTTGCTGCCACATTACAATTTTCAGGAGGGAATGGTAACAGCGATGGTGTGATTATGGGCATTTATAAGAATGGTAAGACTGATGACAATAACACAACGATTATTGTAATCGAACCTGGACTGATTAAAAATTCCACAGCACAATCGATAACAGCAATGATGAAATTAGATCCTAAAGACAGTGTTGATGTCAGATTAGAAGGTGTAGATAAAAGTACCTTTAGTGTGTCTTATAGTTCTTTTATGGGATTCCTGATTGGTCAATAGTTGGTAATAAGGGAGTAGGGAGTAGGGAGTAGGGAGTAGGGAGCAGGGAAGGTTGGGTAGATAATGCGTTCGCGTAGCGTGGCCTACGGCCAATCGCGTTCGCGCAGCGGAGGCCGAAGGCCACAAGCGGTTCCTTACTGGCAGTGCCAGACGCTGCGCGAACGGAACATCGCACTTAATTCAGCTTAATCAACATCTGTCCCATCTGGCCAGATGGCGTTACTAATTCTAATAGTGTAGTTGTGAACTAGACCGGGAATGAAAACTCTACCGGTTGTTTCAATGATAATGCGATCGCGCTTAATTCAGCTTAATCAAAACTCCCTACTCCCTACTCCCTACTCCCTACTCCCTTATGTTGCTAAACTTCCCATTTTCAACCAGCCAAAAATTTGCTCTGCTGTCAACTGAAGCTCGATACCATCTAACACCACTAGAGAGTCACTTCTCTGACACAATTCCGGTTGTTGGTTAGGTAGAAAAACCAAGACCGAGCGGTCGTAAGGATCAATTAGCCATCCTAGTTGAGAACCATGTCTTAGACAATGTAAAATGTTACCTGTTACTCGGTTTGAACTCTGGCCTGGAGATATAATTTCAATAGTCCAGTCTGGAGCAATAAACACATCATCGACAGGCTCCCATTCATCATCAAATTCAATCTGGTTCCAGCGAAGAACTGCTAGATCTGAAACAATTGACCGTCCGCCAAAAGTACATCGTATATCTGGGAAAGCGTAGGCTATTTGCCGTTCCTCAACAACAGAATTAATTGTACTCGTCAACTTGCTCTGAAGTCTGGAGTGGCGAGTTTTAGGCATTGGTTTCTGGGTAATGTCACCGTTGATATATTCCCTAGGGGGTTTAGTTTCTGGTAGTTCCAGAAACTCTTCGAGAGTCAAAGGTAAGGAAGCTATCTTTACCATTGGCAGCTAGTTCGAGAAACAGATTTGACCATACTATAGCAATTCTCAATCGGGTTGGTTTTATAGCAATTATCTTTCCTCATGAGGTACAAATTTCTGGGTTTTAGGGAACAGGGAACAGCGGATCACCGGAACAGGGATAAGGAAGCAATAAGCAGTAAGCAGTAAGCAGGGAATAGGTAATAAGGAAACCAATTTTTTGTACCTCATAGCTATGATAAAATACATATCATGTCGGGATAATTGCCCTTAATAAGAATTTACCCCATCTCCCCATCTCCCCATCTCCCCACACTTGCCACACTTAATATCTTTAACACCTTTGACACCCTGCCTCTGCTCCCGATTCCCGATTCCCGATTCCCGATTCCCGTTCCCCTCCTGGGAGGGGTTAGGGGTGGGTTCCGATTCCCGATTCCCGATTCCCTATTCCCTGCTCCCTGCTCCCTGTTCCCTGTTCCCCACAACTACCACGAAGCCTTATAATTGCCTAGGCGAAAGGCAAATGCAATACGTCATCCACCGATTAAAATCGGGGTTTTCCAAACTACCGGAATTATTTCATGACCAATAAAAAGTATCGAATACTAGCTATTACTGATCATCATACCCACGGGGGAATAAGTTCAATCTATCCCCTACTGAGAACTATGGCTAAACATCCTGTTTGTGACTCTATTCAAGTGGCAAGCAGGGGAAACCCCAAAAATAAGGAATTTTTCTATGACTATACTTCCACTGAGTTAATGAGTTTGCTGGTTGACGATAACTTTGTTCCTCAAGAAAGCGGTGAACAATTCTTAAATGCTAGCATCAAAACAGACTTTAAAGATCATGATTTGATTTTTCTCAGGATAGACCGACCAATACCCGATGAGTTTTTTGAATTCATTACCAGTCATGTACCGGAAGATAAAATCATTAATCGTCCATCAGGAATCAAAAAAACAGATACAAAAGCATCGCTTCTGAACTTTCCAGAACTGTGTCCACCGATGAAACTTTGCAGTACTCTGGAGGAAATTTTAGAATTTTACCAAGAGTTTCCCATTGTTTTAAAACCTCTGCGCAGCTATGGAGGTAAAGGAATTATCAGGATAGTTGATGACCAGGCTTGGGAAGGGAATAATCAATATTCCCTTGATGAATACAAGTCAGTCATTGAAGAAAGCTTAAGGGATAGTGGTGACTATTTAGCCATGAAGTACTTAAAAAATTACAGCCAAGGTGATAAGAGAGTGCTAGTGGTGAATGGGAAAGTTACAGGAGGTTTCCTCAGGATTCCTAAAGAAGACTCTTGGATCTGCAATATGTCAGCAGGGGGTTCTACAACTGTTGGCGAACCAGATGAAGATGAAATTAGAATTGCCGAAACGATTATTCCTAGTTTCTTGGAGCAAGGCATAGTCATTTTTGGCTTCGATACATTAGTGGATGACGATGGCAAGCGAGTGTTATCTGAGATTAACACATTAAATGTTACTGGTTTAGAGGAAGCCCAAACCCACTCAGGAAAACCAGTAGTTCAAGAGTCATCTGATTTAATGTGGTCTTATATTTGTGAACATATTGGATAACTATAGCAATTTTAATTTTGGTGAAGTACTTTGCTTATCCTTTTAAGGCAGAGGGCAGAAGGCAGAGGGCAGAAGTAAGAAGGTGTTAAAGGCAATCAGCGCCAATAACAACTGTCCCTCATCTATTTTATAAACTCTATATTGGGTGCATCTCCAAGTTTTCAATTTATCACTCAGGGATGCACCCATTTTATTTGATATATAATTAAAGAATGAGTCTGTAAACAAAAATCAATCATTATGGCTACTATTATTTCTCCATCAAAACTCAGCCTTAGTGACGTAGAAGATAAATTTAAGCTCCAAGAAGTAATGGAGCCGGAGTTTTTTCCAGAGTGCGTCGAAAACCTCCCCCAACTAAGTGAACTAGAAAGGCAAATGCTCGATAGAGCAAAAGCTAATTACAAGTACTTGTCTAAAGATTTGGTACTAGAAGACCTAGTCAAAATGGTTGTTGTTTCTCCCTTATTGGATTGGGCAGGATTTTACCAACCGCCTTTTAAAGTTAAAGCAGAGTATGAAGTGTCTTTACCCATTGAAGATAAAGATGAAGACACAATTATCAAAGGACGTATTGATATTTTGGCAGCGAGCAAACCAATTTGGATAGCCGTTATTGAGTCGAAGCGTTCTGCTGTTTCCTTACAACCAGCAATTCCTCAAGCACTAGTTTACATGCTCAAGAGTCCCCAAACAGAGCAACCAACATTTGGTCTTGTTACTAATGGTGCTAGCTTTATCTTTATCAAGTTAGTTAAAGGCGAAACTCTACGCTATGCTTTATCAAAAGCCTTTGATATCTGGAATCCTGGCAATTATTTATATGATGTTTTGGGTATTTTGAAGCGTCTTGCTGCTGTTACGGCTAATTCTTAGAGGAGACACAAGTAAGCTATCAGCTATCAGCTCTCAGCTCTCAGCTAATGTGCTACGCGCACGCTGCGCGAACAGCTTTTGACTAAGCGATGCAGCAAGGGAACAGGGGGTTTCCCCCACTCGCTATTGCATCAAGACAAGAGGTAAGCATTCGTTTAGTTTTGATGGAATATAAAGCCTAAACCATGACAAAATCGTCTTTATAGAAGATGGAGAAATGACCCGCCGGGAGCAGGAACAGGTGATGGAAGAGGTAGTTATCCCGGTGTTGCAACAAGAAATTGAGCAAGGAAATGACCTGATCAATCGAGCGCTTTACGTAACTAAGGACAAAATGCTTAGATGGGTAGACTTACCCTAAACCTGAAGTTTTGAAGGCTAAGGACTTTGGTAGTAGTACACAAGAGTGATTTTAGTTACCGTTACCTTGACGCTTACCATAGCCAAATCACTACATCTTTACCACTACCCGGATTTGTTATAAGATAATTTATAAGATAATTAATACTTATACTATATCTAAATTTATAAATCAAAACTATGTCAACAAAAATTGGTGCTGAAGACTATTATGATAAATTTGCGGCCAAATATGACGAGGTGTTAAAGGCACCCAGTTCTAATGTACAGTATGTCAATGAAGCCGTTAAAATCTTCCATGGACATAATCACCATCAAGGCAGTGTTTTAGATATTGCTTGTGGGACAGGAGTCCTAAGTGAATTGTTGCAAGGAGAGTTTGACTATACAGGGATTGATATTTCAAGTAAGATGCTGGATTATGCGGCAAAAAGAGGGTATAAAACCATCCAC
This sequence comes from Moorena sp. SIO1F2, assembly GCF_010672755.1. Classification (NCBI taxonomy): domain Bacteria; kingdom Bacillati; phylum Cyanobacteriota; class Cyanophyceae; order Coleofasciculales; family Coleofasciculaceae; genus Moorena; species Moorena sp. SIO1F2. The sequence continues at coordinate 25,825 of NZ_JAAHFV010000028.1, read as the reverse complement.
AAGCTGATTGAAACAGCCCTGGCTGAACTTGATAGCCAGTCCTACGATTTTGTTTTTTGTTTAAGTTCGTTACTGTTTGTGGAAGACGCGGCAACAGCTATTAAGCAGATGAATCGGATTGCTCGCCAAACGATTATTTTTAGCCTTGATGAAACAACAGAGGAATATATTCAAAAGGTGGCTATTCCAGTTTATGACCACTCGAAACTTGCCCTCGACAATGCCATCGAAGATTATTTTATTGTAGGTTGGACTTCTCCCAGCCAAGGAATTACAATCCGAACTCGTATGATTTATATTGAAGCAAATAAATAGGATTTTTAATAGCAAAGGGAATCGGGAATCGGGAATCGGGAATCGGGAATCGGGGAACGGGAATCGGGAATCGGGAATCGGGAAACAAGATTGTTTTGCTCATTCCAGATAGCGTTACTAATAATACTAGTGTAGTTGTAAACTAGAGCCGAAAAAAAACTCTACCGGTTGTGTTGGAGATGATGCGTTCGCGTAGCGGTTCCTTACTGGCAGTCCCAGACGCTGCGCGAAGGGAACATCGCACCCAATTTCCCTTGATCAACATCTCTCCCACGCTACCCAAACTTCCCAAACTTACCACACGCCCAACAAACACCTGTAATAGCAATCCCTGTCGGAATTGTGAGAATTTTTGTTACCTTTTCCCGACTCCCGACTCCCGACTCCCGACTCCCGACTCCCGACTCCCTACTCCCGACTCCCTACTCCCTACTCCCTACTCCCTACTCCCTATTCCCTTTCCTAAAGCCTGAGCCCCAACCCCTAAGCACCGAATTTTTTGCCAAAATACTAGAGTTGAAATGGTTAAGTCAGTAAAGGTAGTAAGCATGGACACCGTCCGCGAGTTGCATAAACAGCTAATCAACAAAGAACGCTCAGCTGTAGAAATTACCCAAGAAGCCCTAGATAAGATTCAAGCCCTAGAGCCTCAAGTCCAAAGCTTCCTCCACATCACCTCAGACTATGCCCTAGAACAGGCCAGTCAAGTAGATGCTAAAATCGCAGCTGGTGAAGAGCTCCCGACTTTAGCCGGTATACCCATTGGCATCAAAGACAATATGTGTACCCAAGGGATTCCCACCACCTGCGGCTCCCGGATTCTGGCCAAGTTTGTCCCACCCTACGAGTCAACAGTGACCCAAAAACTGAAAGATGCTGGGGCAGTAATGGTAGGTAAAACCAACTTGGATGAATTTGCCATGGGGAGTTCTACGGAAAACTCGGCTTTTCAACTTACTAAAAACCCTTGGAATTTATCCCATGTCCCCGGGGGCTCCTCCGGGGGCTCAGCCGCAGCCGTAGCTTCTGGGGAATGTCCCATTGCTCTCGGTTCTGATACCGGTGGTTCTATTCGTCAACCGGCTTCTTACTGTGGAGTAGTTGGCATGAAACCGACCTATGGTTTAGTATCGCGCTATGGTTTAGTGGCATTCGCGTCGTCCTTAGATCAAATTGGACCATTTGCTCGCACTGTAGAAGATGCCGCTATTTTACTGAATGCGATCGCAGGATATGACCCCAATGACGCTACCAGCCTCAAAGTAGACATTCCCGACTATACTCAATTCCTCAAACCAGACCTAAAATCTAATGGTAAAGTTAAGATTGGCATTATCACAGAAACCTTTGGTGAAGGCTTAGACCCAGTAGTAGAGAAAGCAGTCACTAAAGCCATTGATCAGCTCAAAGACTTAGGTGCTGAGATTCAGGAAATTTCCTGTGCCCGATTCCGGTATGGTTTGCCTTGCTACTACATCATTGCTCCGTCAGAAGCATCAGCAAATCTAGCTCGCTACGATGGCGTTAAATATGGCTTACGGGCATCAGATGCTGACAACCTCCTTTCTATGTACACTAAAACCCGTGCTGAAGGGTTCGGTGCAGAAGTCAAGCGCCGGATTATGCTAGGAACCTATGCCCTATCCGCTGGTTACTATGATGCCTATTATCTCAAAGCCCAAAAAGTTCGTACTCTGATTAAACAGGATTTTGAGGCAGCCTTTGAGAATGTCGATGTGCTAGTCTGTCCCACAGCTCCCTCCACAGCGTTTAAAGCTGGGGAAAAGACAGAAGACCCTTTAAGTATGTATCTGACTGACCTGATGACTATTCCAGTTAATCTGGCTGGGTTACCAGGGATGAGTATACCCTGTGGCTTTGATGAACAGGGATTACCCATTGGGATGCAGTTGATTAGTAATGTATTGCGGGAAGACCAGCTATTCCAAGTAGGTTATGCTTATGAAAAAGCAACCGAATGGCATCTAAGTCAACCGGTTTTGAAGGATGAAGGATGAAGTATCAAGATAATTGATTATGTTGATTGTTGCAGGATTTATAGCGATCGCTTACGCCTTAGTTTGTACCTCCGTGTTGCTGTTGCAACATAGGCTAATGTTTTGTCCTGCCTCAGTGATTGAAAATACACCAGCTGACTTTGGTTTGCCTTACGAAGAGGTTTGGTTACCAATATCCAATCAGGGTAAAGTTGAGAAAATTCACAGCTGGTGGATTCCCTCTGACTCACCAAAAAGTAAGGTGATGCTATATCTGCACGGTAATGCCTCTAATATTGGGGGATATCTTGAAATAGCCCAACGGTTACATCAGGTCGGTTTATCCCTGCTGCTGATTGACTACCGAGGCTATGGTCGCAGCGAGGGGAAATTTCCTAGGGAATCCCAAGTTTATCAAGATGCTCAAGTAGCTTGGGATTATCTAGTCCAACAACGAGGCATCAATCCCCAAGATATTTTTGTCTATGGTCATTCCATGGGGGGAGCAATCGCGATTGATCTAGCGGTGCGTAACCCAGAAATGGCAGGCTTGATTTCGGAAGGCTCATTTACTTCCATGCGGGATATGGCAGATTATGAGAGAAAATATGGTTTCTTGCCGATCGATCTTCTGCTTACCCAGCGGTTTGACTCAATTAGTAAAATCAAGTCACTCCAAACACCTATATTCTTAATCCATGGCACTAGTGATGCCACAGTTCCTGCTAGTATGAGTCAAGTCTTGTTCGATGCTGCTACAGTTCCTAAACAGCTTTGGCTAGTTCCTGATGCAGGTCACAATGATTTGACCACTGTTGCTACTTCCGAATATCAGCAGAAAATTGGGGAATTTGTAACACAGGTTTATGTAGGAAAAGCTATAGCTTAGCGTTATAGTATTTAGCCCTATAGTATTTCACGGGTTTTTTCTAATCCCGCCACAAAGCAATACCCCCCAATAACCCAGCAACATTGGGCACTACTTTTACATTGGGGGGTAGCTCAAAGTTAATTTTTTTGGCTTCACCACCACCAATGTAAAGGTAATTATAATTAAACAAACGCTCAAGGGATGCGATCGCTTTTTTGAGACGGTTATTCCATTTCTTCTTACCATCTTTCTCTAAGGCCGCTCGCCCCAACTGTTCTTCGTAGGTTTCCCCTTTACGAAAAGGATGGTGTCCCATTTCCAGATTTGGCACCAGCTTGCCATCTACAAATAAAGCAGAACCAAACCCTGTGCCTAGGGTAATCGTCAATTCCACTCCCTGGCCAGTAATTGCTCCTAATCCTTGCACATCGGCATCATTAGCTACCCGCACCGGTTTGCCTAAGCGTTGAGATAGGGTAGTAGCGAGATCAAATCCCTGCCAATCAGGATCGAGGTTTACCGCCGTATAGGTTATCCCATTGCGCACCACTCCAGGAAATCCCACCGATACCCGTTCAAAATTCCCTTGTCCGAGAGCATGGGATGCGATCGCATCAATAATAGCATCCGGCTTAGGAGGTTGGGGTGTTTCTAAGCGACTACGTTCGGTGATGGGATTACCCACTTCATCTAATACCATCACCTTAACGCCACTGCCACCAATATCTACGGTAAGGGTATGGATTGGGCTATTGTTTTGATTCATCAGGTATTTTAGTTCACGGTTCACAGTTTACTGTCAACGGTCAACAGTCAACAGTAAACGGTCAACGGTCAACAGCCAACAACAAACATTATCGATTAAAAAGACCTAACTTATCCTTGTAATAGTTTTTGCCTAGCACGTTCAGCACGAGCTGGAGCACTAGCCATTACCTCTGCCATCTTTTCGAGCATTTCTCCTGGGTAATTTTCTAAAACCCTGGTAGACATAGAAATACGACCTTTGCCTTCATCCAAGTTAATAATCATTACCTGGATCACTTGACCGATTTCAAACACCTTGGAGAGGTCTTCAACGAAATTTTGGCTTACTTGCTTAATGTGTAGCAAGCCATTGGTTTGATTAAAGTCCACAAACACACCAAAGGGCTTGATCGCAGCTACTTTACCTTCCACTAATTGTCCCACTTCTAGCTCAGAGAAAGTAGCAGCACGCACAGCTTCCCGCTGAGAAAGCACTAGCTTATTGCGATCGCGGTCAGCTTCTAGGAAAGTGACTGTTAGTTTCTGACCAATCAAGGAATCTAGATGGTCGTGCTGACTCAAGTGCGATCGCGGAATAAATCCCCGCAATCCGCGCACATCCACGGTGACACCACCTTTATTCACTCCAGAAACCCGGACATCTAATGATTTTCCATTCTCTTGGAGTTCCATTAAATCATCCCAAACCTGCTTAATCTCCAGCTGACGCCGGGAAAGGGTAACTTGACCATCGGCATTCTGCTCCCGAATAATCAGGAAATCCATTTCCTCATCCAAGGGCAGTACTTCCGACCAATCCTGATCCGATTCTAAGGAAACTTCACGAATTGGTAGATAAGCCAGGGACTTACCACCGATGTCTACATAAGCACCATCGCTTTCGTAGTTATTTACTCTGCCACGAACCACCTGTCCCTGTTTAAACTCATAGTCGTATTCTTCTAGGGCTTGAGCAAAATCATCCATAGAAAAGGATGAATTGCTGGTGGTCGAAGAGGTTGATTTTGAATTCATGATGATTAACGGTTTAAAATCAGTGATGATTTCTGATATGGGATCAGCTGCTTAAAAAGTTGGGAGCCGGTGACAGTTTAGTCAAGTTTTTCCCTAAAGAGCTGCAAAACGTTAGCCCACGCATCAGTAGCTGCTTTTTCATTGTAGCTAGCCCGTTGGTCACAGAAAAATCCGTGGTCTGCTCCATCGTAACGAAAGACACGATAATTAATTTTATTTTTCTCAAGAGCAGCCTCAATCTGATCAACCTCTTCTGCTGGAATGCTAGCATCTTCCATGCCAAAGAAACCATAGAGTGTACCGTTAATCTCTGGTGTGCGAGTAATCGTTGGTTCACCACCGCCAGGAGTCATAGTAGTAATCCCAGCGCCATAGAACGAAGCAGTAGCTTTAATATCGGGTAAGGTAGCAGCCAGATAGGCAACATGACCCCCGAAACAAAAGCCAATAGAGCCGATGGGGTTATTTTGAACAGGGGTTTGACTCCTCAGGTAATCGATGGCCCCTTGGATGTCTCCCAGGAGTTCAGCTGCTCTGGTTTGTGCCTTGTATTCCTTGCCAATGTTAATGTCTTCAGTGGTGTAACCTGTCTCAAAGCCTGGGGCTTGGCGTTGATAGAGTGCGGGAGCGATCGCAACATAGCCTTCTTTGGCAAACCGTTCTGTGATATCCCGGATATGGCCATTCACCCCAAAAATTTCTTGCAGCACCACAATTCCAGGAAGAGGTCTTTCTGCCACCGGCATTGCCAGGTAAGCTGCTATGTCTAGATCACCATTGACCACCTTGACGGTAATGGTACGAATTTCGCTATGTGTCATAATCGATTTGGAAGGATGTGAAGCTCTTGCTTGGCAGTTATAGATGCTAAGCTAAAGGTTTTCTTGGCTTTCTGAATTCAGCGCCAATTCTACAGCAGTAGCTTAACTCTAAATTATACCTGTATTTAATAAATAAATAATAAGTTAATTAACTAGTTTACTTAATTGGATAGTTCAGTATAGTCCAGAGTATAAATTAAAAATCTATTAATTTTTATTGATTTTTATTGATTTTTATTGACTTAGTTATTTGGGAGCTAACTTAGTTATAATTAGCTAATTTTTAAACGATAAGCTATTAGGGATCAGCGATAAGCTATTAGGGATCAGCTATCAGCCTAGGCTCTACAGATGGTGCTACTTGAGATGGTATCAGCTATCAGCTAATGCGCTACGCGCAAGCTACTTGAGGTGCTATCAGGTGACGGCTGAATCCTTACTACCGAGACTTTGAATTCGATAAAATCTCGAACTATTAAATTCTCCCAAATCTTATTTTAAGCTGACCGCTGAACGCGCACGCGTGAGCTTTTAGCTCACGGCTGATAGCTGAATGCTTACATTATAGCTGAAGTGGATAGCAAAATTTGAACGAAAAGTTTAAAATATAAAATTTACCATATAATAGTGATAAACAGGGGATTTTGGAGACTCTGTAATGGTTCAGTATCATATTCAACAAGATAGTGAAATACCTGCCTCGAAGCAGCTATTTGACCAAATTCAGTTTGCGATCGCATCCCGACAATATTCCCCAGGTCATAAACTGCCCAGTACCCGTCAGCTAGCGATGGAGACGGGTTTGCACCGCAATACCATCAGCAAGGTATATCGGCAGTTAGAAGAAACAGGACTAGTAGAGTCCCATGCTGGGTCAGGCATTTATGTTAAGGCACAGGGTCATGAAGGGGGTAATCGACGTCAGGTTGGCATTCTTAACCAGTTTTCCCCCGAAGCTTACAAGGTTGTTCAAGATAGCCTCAATCAACTTCTCGGACAAGGTTGCTCCCTTAACCAAGCTAGGGAACTATTTTTGTCGGAGATTGACTGGCGGTTACGGTGTAGCGCTAGGGTACTGGTGACAGTAGAGTCACGAGACATTGGTGCTGGAGAATTGATGGTGCAGGAGTTAGAACAATCCTTGGGCATCCCGGTGCAGTTGGTGCCAATGGAAGAACTCTCGGAAGCTTTGGATCAAACTCACTCGGCGACAGTAGTTACTAGTCGCTATTTTATCGGTAAAGCAGAAGGGATTGTTGCCCCTAAATCTGTCCGTGTCATCCCTGTTGATATTTATGACTATGAGCCAGAAATTAAGCTAATTAAGAATCTCTCCAAAGGTAGCCGTTTAGGAGTGGTTAGCATCAGTTCTGGGATTTTAAAAATAGTAGAAATTATTATCCATAGTCTACGGGGAGATGAGTTGTTAGTGATGACGGCTCAAATCAAGGACAACTACAAACTAAAAGCTCTGGTTCGTAGTTCCCAGATAATTATTAGCGATCAAGCAAGTTATCAAACTGTTAAAGAGGCCATCTTAGCCGCTCGTGAAGATATTATTCGACCACCCAAGCTGATCCGTTGTGAAAACTATATTGGTAGCAAGTCGATTAATCTGCTCAAACGGGAACTGGGTTTGGGTTAACTTAACGGTTTGATGGGATTAAAGCTATGGGATATTATGGATTCTACCGCTAAAAATATCAAAAAAAGTTGTGCAGCCGTGTGACAACATTACCCCATAAGCTAAATTAATTAGTTTAAATTTACTAGTTGAACGAAAGTATTTAAATTACTAAAAATTAGCCGAAAATAATGCTCATAAAAATTTTCCTATTTTCGGTGCCAATACTACTACTGGTAGCCTGTAACTCTAAAGCTGAGCCATCAGTTGAGCTACCAGACTTTCAATGTTACGGAGAACTGCCAAAACAACTCCAAAAAAACATTGGGGAATATCGACTTGCTCAAGGTTCTGACTTTGTGAAGTCAATTCGCTCCTTTGATCAAGAAGATATAAATGTGCAGCTTACCTGTACTATCTTCACCGCTGATTTTAATAGGGATAGTCTCAAAGACTACGCCGTGTTACTAGTAAGCCAAGAAAATGCTGAGCCTAAATTTCAGCTTCTACTTAATCAGGGCAAGGGCAAGGAGAGCTCCAGCAGTGACTAGGGAATATCAACGCCTTAGTGAACCATCTGAAGGTGTGATTTACACCTCAATGAGAATGAAGCCTCCAGGAAAACTTGGTTCTGCCCAGCGTGATTATTTTCCCTTGCAGCCAGGAACACCGGAACGGGAGACGTTTGAGTCCCAACCAGCGATTAGGCTATGGAAAGCGACAACTGATCAGGCCACTGGCAAACCTCAAGATTTGGAACTGAGCACCATCGCTTTCGGTTCTGAAATTTTTTATTTCGTGGAAGGGGAACTCAAAACTATTGAGCTTGGTGACTAGTACTCTGGTATTGTAATTTTGAGGCTTAGGGCTTAGCTTAACTTCCGGTACCTAAGGCTATCATCCTAATCCATAAACTTTAAATATATCATATCTAGGTGAGGTCTGACAGCAATATCAAAAACCTAGCTGGATTAGTGTGAAAACTTTTTATATAAAGTAAAATTTCTCTAGGGTTGACAGTTCTTTGGTTGGATCACAAGCAACCGAAATTCACTGCCAACAAGAAGATCAGCAAACATCAACGCCCCGACCTGATCAGTCCAGCAAGGGTATCTTTAGGTACATCATATGAAGAACACGAATTCTGGTTTAGGAGTGCAAATTGATCAAGAGCCTCAAACTTTACCATCACCACTTAAACCAGTAGTAGAACTTAACTCGAACCTTAGCCATCCCCCTTCTATCGAGCAAATCGTCGCAGAGGCTCATAGTCACAAAGCTTCTGACATTCATATTCGAGTGGGACAGGTCCCCAGATTTAGGATTCGGGGCAAGATGTATGTGGCTAAACGTCATACCAAGGTCACAGTGGAAGTCTTTGAGGCATACCTCAATGAGATTCTCACTCCGGCTCAGAGGAAGCAGTTTGCTGAAGCCAAAGAACTGGATACTGCTATTTTTTACCCTGGCTTAGTGCGCTGTCGGGTGAATTGTTTTGACTCCCTAAACGGCGGAGCCATTGTGCTGCGATTAATCAGCCTTGATGTTCCTTCAATCGATGATTTAACTCTACCGCAAGTTTTAAAAAAAATAGTTAGCAAGGGTCAGGGAATTATTTTAGTTACCGGTCCGACAGGATCAGGTAAATCAACGACTCTTGCGGCGATGATTCGCCATCTCAATGAAACAGAGTACAAACATATTGTTACCATTGAAGACCCGGTTGAATATGTCCACCGCTCCCGAAAGTGCCTGATTAGTCAGCGAGAAGTGGGATTACACACCCATGAGTTTCACCACGCTCTGCGGTCTGTGTTACGGGAGGATCCCGATATAATTCTAATTGGGGAAATGCGCGATCGCATCACAGTTGATACTGCCCTGCAAGCTGCCCAAACCGGTCATCTGGTCTTGGGTACTCTACACACTCGCAATGCCATCAGCAGTATTAACCGTCTGTTGAATCTCTACAATCCTGATGAACAGTCAGCGATCCGCATCCAGATTGCTGAGTCCCTGTTGGCAGTTATTGCCCAACTCTTAGTACCAACCATCGATAAGGGTCGGATTGCGGTTCATGACATTTTAATCAATACCCCAACTGTACAGGATTACCTGCTTAAGGGAGAAGATGGGGATGTGTTCCGACTGATGGAAACTGAAACCATTGAAGGAATGCAAGTTATGAATCAGGCTCTCTACAACTACCTAATTGATGAAAAAATCACACCCACCGAAGCCCTTAAAGTGTCTCCTGATCCCCAGGCTTTGATACGCCAGATGCGCACTGGTGGTATAGATGCTTCCGCCTCGGCTCGTGATTGGATGAATGAAGGTTAGGAGGTTGTCTGTCAGAATTTAGAATTAAGAATTAAGAATTTAGAATTAAGAATTTAGAATTAAGAATTTAGAATTAAGAATTTAGAATTTAGAATTAAGAATTTAGAATGCATAATGGTGAATTAAGAATTAAGAATGCATAATGGTGAATGGTGAATCCAAAATCCAAAATTAAAAATCCAGACCAGAATGGTGAATCCAGAATGGTGAATTCTCAATTCTCAATTCCCAATTCCCAATTCTCAATTCCCAATTCTCAATTCTCAATTCTCAATTCTACATTCTACATTCTACATTCTACATTCCCAATTCTCAATTCTCAATTCTCAATTCTACATTCTCAATTCTTACCTTTTACCTTGCTTCGCCAACTTCTTCTTAGACAGCTTCCGCAAACGAACTGACTGAGGTGTAATCTCCACCAGTTCATCGGGTCCAATATACTCCAAAGCCCGTTCCAAACTCATCTCCATTGGGGCTTGTAACTGCACTAATTCATCCCCAGTGGCGGAACGATGGTTAGTTAACTGCTTAGTTTTACAGACATTTAGATCTAAATCCTGAGGACGATTGTGTTCCCCAATAATCATGTTTTTGTAAACCTTGGTGCCTGGTTTAATAAAGAATACACCACGGTCTTCTCCATTTTTCAGGGCATAGAAGGTAGCCATCCCTTCTTCAAAGGCTACAATTACTCCATTGCGGCGAGTTTCTAATTCCCCAGTCATGGGACGATATTCTAGGAAGCTATGATTCATGATCCCTTCACCTTTGGTCAAGCGAAGGAAGTCCCCCCGGAAACCAACTAAGCCACGGGCAGGAATCACAAAATCGATTTGGGTGCGACCATTGGCACCCACTTGCATATCTTGCATTTCCCCTTTGCGCTGTCCTAAACGCTCGATACAGCTACCCACGGCTTCTTCTGGTACATCTAGCACTAGATATTCAAAGGGTTCGCAAGGTTGACCATTGACTTCCCGGTAGATGACTTGGGGTTGGGAAACTTGGAACTCATATCCTTGGCGACGCATGGTTTCGATCAGAATACCCAGGTGTAGCTCTCCACGACCAGATACTAGGAATTTATCGGGGGAGTCAGTGGGTTCTACCCGTAGTGCTACGTTTGTTTCTAATTCCCGGAATAAGCGATCGCGTAATTGTCGCGAAGTTACAAAGTCCCCTTCCTTACCCGCAAAGGGGGAATCATTCACGCAGAAGGTCATTTGCAAGGTAGGCTCATCTACCTTAATTAGGGGTAAGGCTTGGGGTTCATTGGGACAAGTAATGGTTTCACCAATATTGGCATCAGCAAACCCAGCTACCGCCACGATATAACCAGCTGATGCTTCTTTTAGGTCAACTCGCTTGAGTCCTTCAAATCCCATCAACTTGGTAACTTTTGCCTGAACTATGTCCCCAGTATCCTTAACTAAAGCAGCTTGTTGACTGGCCTTAATGGTTCCGTTGTGAATTCTGCCAATCACAATGCGACCTAGGTACTCGGAATAGTCCAAGGTGGTGACTTGTAGTTGTAGCGGCTTGGCAGGGTCTCCTACTGGTGGCGGGACATGATGCAAAATCGCTTCAAACAGTGGTTGCATATCTACCGCTTCTGCGTCCAAATCTTCTTTGGCGTAGCCTTGTAGACCGGAGGCAAATAGGTAGGGAAACTCACACTGGTCATCGTCTGCTCCTAATTCTAGGAACAGATCCAGCACTTTGTCGATGGCACCATAAGGGTCCGCTTGGGGTCGGTCAATTTTATTGACCACTACAATCGGGCGGAGTCCTTTTTCCAGAGCTTTTTTCAGGACAAATCGGGTTTGAGGCATTGGTCCTTCATTAGCATCCACAATTAGGATGCAGCCATCCACCATACCCAATACCCGCTCTACTTCTCCACCAAAGTCAGCGTGACCGGGAGTATCAACAATATTAATTAGGATGTCTTTGTACCGAACGGCGGTATTCTTAGAAAGAATAGTAATACCCCGCTCCCGCTCTAAATCGTTGGAGTCCATGACGCAGTCTGGAACGTCTTCCCCTTCGCGGAAGATACCGGATTGTTTGAGTAGAGCGTCAACTAAGGTAGTTTTGCCGTGATCGACGTGAGCAATAATAGCAACGTTGCGAATTGGGAGAGTCATACCAGCGCCTGGAAATAGGTAGCAGCAGTTACAATTTTTTCTAAAGATTTCTTAATAATTCTAGCTTACCTTGGGAAGACCCGAAGAAAAATAGCTGGTGTTCCACTTGTAGCATCCGGCTAAGCTAAACCTATGTATAGCAAAGGGAGTAGGGAGTAGGGAGTAGGGAGTAGGGAATCGGGAATCGGGAGTAGGGAATATGGCATCAAAAATTATCACAATTCCTAGACAGATCCCTATCAAAACTATTCCGTCTTGATAGGTTTGCGTTCGCGAAGCGGTTCCAAAGGAAAATCCCGTAGCGTGGCCCAAAGGCCAAGGTCAATCTTTGCTCCTAGTGCCATCAGTTGTGGGTTACCTGTTACTGGGTAAATCATGAATTGATCAACTGCTGACACTGGTAAGCGATCGCGTTTCAGTGGATACCTTCTTCTGATTGTCAACCGGGGGCTGAGGAGGTGCTGACTCGTTCTCAGCCTTCAAACGCAGAGTAAAGGATTTATCAACATAGATACCTTTGGAATCCGTGCGACGGACAATCACGGTATGGCTGGTGTCTGTTTTGAAATTAATCAAGCTTTGCTCGGTAAGAGCCAGTTTATTCTCCTTCAACATAAACCGCCCGCCAGCATCATCAATTAATGAGTAGGTATACCGTTCTCCTGTTTTTGGATTAGTCGGGGATAGGATACCAACTACAGTTCCTGGTTTGATCTGATCAGGGATACGTTGATCAGCTTGGTCAGAGTTTTGGGATCTTTGGGGAACGTTTTCCTGAGTTGTGCTGGTATCTTGGTGATGGTTTTGGTCAGGTAAGCTAGCGTTTTGAGCAAGGCGATACAGGTCAGTAAAGAAGTTATTGAGAGGTTTAATCCCACCCTTAGCTGCCTCGACTTCCACTAACTCACTGTTGGTCAATTCTTGAATAACGGAGGATATAGAAGGGTGGGTAAAACTGTAGAGACCTTCCTCAGAAGATTCCAAAACAGCTGATAAAGATAGATTATCTTCACCGCTCGATGGTGGGGATTGTTGAAATTTAATCTGATCTAAGGGCAAGAACAAAGTAGAGGATTTAGCTAAGTTTAGCTTAGCTTTATTTTCATTACTATCTTCAAATTGTATCGGTAAAACATTAGGGCTTGTTGCCACTGGGCTGGTGAACAGAAGTAGACCATACTTCTCTAAGCTTAAGTCTTGATTGTTTTGGTCTACAGTTTCCTCAATAGCAACCGTTTCAGAGACCGTTTCAGGGGTTGAAGATTGGTCTATCTCGCTCTCACTGATGGTAGTTAGCAAATCATCCATGGAATAGATGCTTGATTCGCTATCTTCTATATCTTCTCTGGGCACAATATTCTCAGGTTGCCCTGTTTTTGTAGAGGATTTTCCTATCCTCAGCCGAATCGGCAGCCGTTGATAGTTTATCTGTAGCGCAATTACTCCCCATCCTCCAAGAGATACCACTGCCCAGCCAAACAACCATCGGTATAGTGGTTTATTGGAGAGGGCGTTCAAGGGGGTTGAAGTAACCGATTGATTTGCTAAGGCAGACTCTGGTGTTGAAATAAAATTATTAATGATAGTATCCTGACCTTCCCCTCTAGTTTGTGGCTGATTTGGGGAAATCTCGATCAACTCCCTCTCTTGGGTAGCAGATAAGAATTCTGAGTGCAATTGTTGTAGAGTTATCCAGGTTATTGGTCCAACAATACCATCCGCATTCAATCCTAGTGCTTGCTGGAATGTAGAGACAGCAGCAAAGGTATTGGAACCGTATACACCATCCACTGGCTGTTGGTAGTTTCCTAACTGTTGCAGTATAGTTTGTAGTCTAGTGACAACTTCCCCTTTACTCCCCAAACGCAGTGTTGGGGGGACATTTATTCCTGGTAAAGACCGTCCCTGGACTGTTTTGAGATTACTGAATCGAGAGTTTTGAGCAATTGCGATCGCTTCTGGAGCAGTGATGCTCTTGGAGGGTTTCCCCAGCCGAGGGGATTGGTTGGGCTCTTGAGTGGGCGTGCAGATAATGCTGTCACTGTAGTCAAGACTAGCAGTGGCATTTTTGCAGTGGCTGTAGGCTAGTAGTAGGAGAGTAGAGGGGTCAGGCATATAGCGTTTTTATCTAGGTTGTAAACACACCTCTTGCTTTAAAAGGCAAGAGGTAAGAGGCATGCATGCTAGAGGGGAAAGAGATCCGGAGTTTTATTCGACAATAAAAAAAGACCTCCTCGGTTTACATCTGATGGAGAAACGCTATAGACAGCACTTGAGTCTAGTAAGCTTTGCACAATTTATTTTGTCAACCCGGATATTTTAGTGAGGAAATTTGTAAAGTTTTGTAAACTATGGTAAAGGGAGCAGGGAGTCGGGAGTCGGGAGTCGGGAGTCGGGAGTCGGGAATATGGGGAATTCGGCTAGATGCGATCGCGTAGCGTGACCATTCGCGTAGCGTGGCCTTTTGGCCAAGGTCAATCGCTTTTAGCGTGGCCTACGGCCAATCCCGTAGCGTGACCATTCGCGTAGCGTGGCCTTTTGGCCAAGGTCAATCGCGTTTATCAATTTCCAGAAACTCCCCCCACCCTGACTAGAAAATGCTATTATTAAAGGTTATTAGTAGTGGTGCGTTACGGGGCGGACTATCCCAAGGCTGGCTAAGAGGCGAAAAATAATGGCAAGTCCGCCCCTAACTACGCACTAATTATTTTTGAATTTTAAATTATTTCCTTCAAAAAGCTTTTTATATCAGACTAGCGAGTCACCAATTTTAGCAGGATTTTTTAATATATGAGTAGTATAAAAAACCTAAGTCAATGGTGATTTTTTTTGTTGGTTACCTGTCCTATATATTCTCGCTATAGCAATCATAAATTAGCTTAAATAAAGCTTCATACTTATTTAAATAAATATCGTAAATAAACTATTATAAATAATTCAAATAATTTATTTTTGATGGTTAAAGAGGAATCCGTGTAGGAATTGTGATAATTTTTGTTTCCTATTCCCTATTCCCTATTCCCTGTTCCCTATTCCCTGTTCCCTATTCCCTTTCCTATACCTCACCCAATTAAAACCCGAAATATTATAGCAGCTAATTTCGATAATAGCATTTAACTGTGCCACTTGTCAAAGTGACCTAATTTCAAAACAGCTCAAAAATCTGTCATGGTATAAAATAATCTAGTGTGCAATCTCTACCATCCACGTAAAAGAGACACTTGTGCAATCGACACAAGACAAAACCAGGCTGCATTTAAACCAAAAACTGCATTCTACCAATAGTTTTGCTCAATAGTTTGGGAATTATTAGAGCAATTCCTAACAGTTATGCCAAAGGGATTTTCAGCAAACTACTAGTTAATTAGCTGTTAATGTAAGCTATCAGCTATCAGCTAATGCGCTACAGATGGTGCTACTTGAGGTGCTATCAGCTATCAGCCTATGGGCTACGTGAAATGGGGGTTTTCCCCAGACTTTCTATTTTATTTGAAGCTGACCGCTGACGGCTGACCGCTGACGGCTGACCGCTGACAGTTTACTGTCAACAGTTACCAATTAACAAAACGCGCTTCATCTAAAACAGGAAAACAACCATGAAAATCGAAGCAGAAAACTCAATTCGCGTTACCCTGGAAAATTACGAGGTTTTTGATAATGATATTGCTTCAGGCTCTAAAGCAGTCAGAATCGAAGACATTGAAAGCAACGGCATAATCAGAATTGACTGGACAGAAAGTGATGGTGTTGCTGGCAAATACCATATCGGTATCGCTCACTTTGATGAAGTGGATGGAAAAGCCAAACTAAAACTACAGGTTAACGGTATTGAAATTGACACCTATACTTTGGAGAAAAACCTTGGTGGAGATGGACCCAACTCCCTTAACTATGTCGGTTTCACTGACTCTCTCAGCAATGGTGATCCTAATCCAAATCCTATCTTTAAGGATGTACAACTTGCCCCAGGCGATCGCATCGAAATTGTTGTAGAGGCAGATAGTCTTGATAATGAGACCTTCGAGTTAGGGCGAATTGACGCCATTGAATTTACCTCTGCTGAAGTGGATCTGTTCTGGCATAATTCTGAGACTGGTGCCATGGGAGCTTGGCGGATGCATGGGGTCATGGGTACTGACCTAGATCAGGCAGTGACGATTCAAATGGAATCAGTTAACAGTGGCTGGGAGATTCGTGCTGCTGGAGACTTTAACGGTGATAGCCACAAAGATATGGTTTGGCGCAATACCGTTACTGGAGACATTGGTATCTGGTTAATGAAGGGTTCCCAGTTCCAAGAAGCAGTATCCATCGTCCCAGTCTCAGACCTTAACTGGCAAATCCATGGCACAGCAGATTTCAACGGTGATCAGCAAACCGATCTGCTGTGGCGTAATCACTCCACTGGCGAAAATGCAGTTTGGCTGATGAATGGCACTGAGCTAACTCAGGGAGTACTAATCAAATCAGAATCAGCCGACAGTAAATGGAAGATGCTTGGTGCCGGAGACTTTGATGGAGATGATGACGGGGATATTCTCTGGCTTAATACTGAAAACCAAAATGTTTCCTACTGGCGGATGGCAGGTACAGATTACATAGAGTCAGTGTTGGTGAATAATGCACCCTTCGACAACACCTGGAAATTTCAAGGAGTTATGGATTTTGACGACAATAATTACGATGACATTTTCTGGAGCAATACTGTTGATGGCAAGACAGGGATGTGGATGATCAATGAAAACGGTTACGAGCGACCAGTAATCTCTGAGTCGATAGATTTGAGCTGGGAAAGCCATGCCTAAAGTGACCTTTGTTGAGGGTTGACTGTTGAGGGTTGACTGTCAACAGTCAACCCTCAATCAAATTATGCGTTCGCGTAGCGTGGCCGTAGGCCAATCGCACTTCTGACTTGCTGTCGCATACAATCAATTACTCACACACCTTAGGGGCGCACGGGATGCGCCCCTAAGGCTAATTTTTGTTATATTCATTATCAAGAGAACGATAGTTATAGGAACGCGCCCCCGCCCCTCTCCCCACACTGTTCTGATTCCCGATTCCCGATTCCCGATTCCCGATTCCCGATTCCCGATTCCCTGCGCCATAGCATACTAATTTACCCTAAATGAAGCACTCCGAACACTTGCCAATCATTGGCTGGCGAGAATGGTTGACGTTGCCTGAACTTGGTATTATACAGGTCAAGGCGAAAATTGACACTGGCGCACGTTCATCCGCCTTACATGCCTTTGATATCAAAACCTTCGACCATGATGGGCTCAAGTGGGTTCGCTTCAAAGTGCATCCCTATCAGCGGGACAGCCATCAAACTGTAATCGCAGAAGCCAAACTGTTAGACCAGCGAAAGGTACGCAGTTCCAATGGACAAACTCAGTTGCGACCGGTTATCCAGACTACTGTAAAACTAGGTAGCAAGCAGTGGCCGATTGAACTTACCTTAACCAATCGAGATGCCATGGGTTTCCGGATGTTGCTGGGGCGTCAAGCTGTTCAGAGGCGCTTTTTGGTAGACTCAGGTCATTCCTTTGTACAAAGTTCAACTACGAGTCACCAGAGCAATGATAGGAGTAATCAAGGATGAAAATTGCTATCTTATCCCTAGATGCTGGCTTATATTCTACCCGACGCTTGAAGGATGCTGGGGAAAAGCTGGGTCA
Source organism: Moorena sp. SIO1F2 (assembly GCF_010672755.1). Lineage (NCBI taxonomy): Bacteria > Bacillati > Cyanobacteriota > Cyanophyceae > Coleofasciculales > Coleofasciculaceae > Moorena > Moorena sp. SIO1F2. The sequence continues at coordinate 8,244 of NZ_JAAHFV010000028.1, read as the reverse complement.
TGAAATGCGGGTGATTGACTATATGCGCTGTTATATGAATATTACAGCTCACAAGCCAATGGTAATGTATCAGGGCAAACCCTTAGAAAACTTTGATGCCATTATTCCCCGGATCGGGGCATCAAAGACCTTCTATGGCACCGCCGTTGTACGGCAGTTTGAAGTGATGGGTGTTTTTAGTGCTAATCCAACTCAGGCAATTTCCCGCTCTCGTGATAAGCTACGCTCTCTTCAGATCCTTTCTCGTGAAGGTATTGGTTTGCCCGTAACTGGCTTTGCCCATTCCACCCAAGATATTGACGGTTTAATCGAGATGGTAGGTGGTGCTCCTTTGGTGATTAAACTATTGGAGGGTACCCAAGGCATTGGGGTGGTACTGGCAGAAACCCATCAAGCTGCTACGTCCGTCATTGAAGCCTTTCGCGGTTTAGAAGCCAATATTTTAGTCCAAGAATTTATCAAAGAAGCAGGGGGTATGGATATTCGTTGCCTTGTGATTGATAGTAAAATAGTAGCATCAATGAAGCGACAGGGAGCAGAAGGGGAATTTCGCTCGAACCTACACCGAGGGGGAACAGCAGAAAAAATCAAGTTAACCCCTGAAGAGCGTAGCACAGCAATTCGTGCTGCTAAAGCCATGGGATTACGCATAGCTGGGGTAGACATGGTACGCTCCAATCATGGTCCGGTAGTGTTGGAAGTAAATTCTTCACCAGGACTAGAAGGAATTGAAAAGGCGACTGAAGTAGATGTGGCGGGGAAGATTATTGAATTTTTGGAAAAAAGTGCTGCAAATGATAAAAAAGGTACACCTCGCAGTGGAGCTGTTCGCGATCGCATAAAGTATTAAATTGTCATTCAATTTTGACGGAATACTAGGTTATTGTTACTAGAACATAGGTAAATTATTGATTAGGGTGTCAGGAATGAATCCAAGCCTGGAACAGTCAAGTATAGATACTACGACTATGATGACATCTTCCGAACCATTGGTCGAGGTGCCGAAAATCTTGGAAGAAGAGCGCATGCAAAAGGAGCGTATGCATGATGTCCTGCTGCTGCTGGAACATTTAGTAGAAAGGGAAGAGGCTACCGTGAAGCTCATCCTCGATTGCCTCTACGATGTGGGCTCAGTAAACCTGATCAACAAAAAGTTTCAGTCTCGCTCCCTCAACTGGATGATGAAATCAATTGCCCGTATGTCCAAACCAGCCTTCAGAGTTGTTGCTCTGCGCTGGTTTAAGAAGAATTGTCCAGAACTAATTACTAAGTGGCTGGGGGAGCAAGTGCAAGGGAGCAGCGAGTCGGAACCCACCCCTAACCCCTCCCAGGAGGGGAACGGGAGTCGGGAGTCGGGAGTCGGGAGTAGGGAGTAGGGGGAATAAAATTGAGTGTACCTGATAAGTACGAGAAACGCCTTTATGCGTAAGTCCTGAAAAGTTTACCGCTGGCTCAGCCTATCCTGACACCGAACAGCTTTTGAATAAAATAAGCTGACGGCTGAATGCTGACACCTTGAGTTAGGAATTTTCACAAAACCAATAGTTTACAAATCTGGTCAAGCAGTTGACAATTTTCTGCTGATATCAGTCATTCAAAAGCTTTTTTAGCGCGAGTGCGCCCCTAGCATACTCACAGTTTGTTCACAAAGTTTGATTAATCTTTCATCAGAGCTTAATCAAAGGAGCCGAATGTCTAAGTAAATACTCTGTTTCGGCGTAAACAACCAGCTGATGCCTAATGTCATGACTAAAAAGGGGAGGAGATGGAGAGAGTCAAGGTCGGCAAATGCCAGTTGTTAACAACTCCGATGCTACCAGATTTGCTCTAAAAACTCTGATTTAAAACTAAGGAGAACGTTGATGAACACACAATCAGAAACTGCCATTAAGCACAGTGATGTAATCAACCGGATAGTACTGAATCGCCAAAACACTGAAGAAATTGGTCGGGTAGCTGAGCTGTGGCTCGACCCAATGGCTCATAAAGTTTTGGGTTTGGTTTGCAAGTCAGGACTGCTGGGTCGCAAAAAACGGTCATTTACTTGGGCAGAAATTGAGGCGATTGGCTCCGACAGCATTCTAGTTTACCTTGACTCGGAAACCGCAGCGAAAAAACCCCCATCAGTGGAATCGATTGTGGGACATCAGTTGTGGACGGACGGAGGGAATCAGGCAGGTACTTTGGTGGACTATCGATTTGACCCCAACACCGGGACGGTAGTTGAGTATATCTTTGGCTCCAAGGGCTGGCGTGGTGTCACTGATGGCACCTACCGACTTCCCCCTGTCGCCATCGCCAGTGTGGGCGGTAAACGAGTGATGGCCATAGAGGCGATGGTGCAAAACGCTGAGCAGTATACCGATGGCATCAACCAAAAAGTTGCTCAGGCGGCTGAATCCTTGAAAGATGACTACGCCAAAACTAAGGAAGATATGGCGGCGCTGATGGAAGGGGCTCAGGGGTTAGCGACTCAAGTGCAAGAAAATGCTAAAACAGTAGCGGAGAATACCCAAAATAAGTTCTCTGAGGTTGCTGGTCAAGTGCAACAGACCACTAAACAGGTGACTGGTAATGTTCAAGAGAAGTTTTCTGATGTCACCACTCAAGTGCAAGAAAATGCTAAAAAAGTAGGGGAGAATACCCAAAATAAGTTTTCTGAGGTTGCTGGTCAAGTGCAACAGACCACTAAACAGGTGACTGATAATGCTCAACAGAAGCTCTCTGATGTTGCTGGTCAAGTGCAAGAAACTACTAAAAAAGTAGCGGAGAATAGCCAAAATAAGTTTTCTGAGGTTGCTGGTCAAGCACAACAGACCACTAAACAGTTAACTGGTAATGCTCAACAGAAGCTCTCTGAGGTCGCTGGTCAAGCACAACAGACCACTAAACAGTTAACTGGTAATGCTCAACAGAAACTCTCTGATGTTGCTGGTCAAGTACAACCGACCAATAAAAAAGTAGCGGGCAATGCCCAAGAGAAGTTTTTTGAGATTGCTGCTCAAGTGCAACAGACCACTAAACAGGTGACTGGTAATGTTCAAGAGAAGCTTTCTGATGTCACCGCTCAAGTGCAAGAAACTACTAAAAAAGTAGCGGAGAATACCCAAGAAAAGCTCTCTGAGGTCGCTGGTCAAGCACAACAGACCACTAAACAGCTGACTGACCAGGCTAAGGAAAAACTAGTTCAAGTAAAGACAAAGTTGCCGAGTGCTGACTCCGCTACTACTACAGAAGCTGCTCAGAAAGACAAGACACTCAAAGCTAGTTCTGAGCCAGAATCTGCCAAAACAGCTCTTAAGCACTAACTGATCTATACAACTCAAGGAGAAAAATACCATGAGACAAGTTGCAATACTGGTAACTAGACAATTTGCAATGGTGCTAAGTATTTTAGCGATCGCATCTTGGTTGTCTCTAGCTACTGATGGTAATGAGAACTCTCAGTCTAAACCGACTCCGAGTTCACCAGAAGCAACTGCACCCCAAACACCAGCAGAAACCGCTGCATCCGAGAGAAAAGAAAAACAGAGCTCTCTGCAGAACATAATCTCTGTGTTAATGGTCGCTGATCAGTAATATCAGTATTCAGCGATCAGCCCTCAGCGATCAGCCCTCAGCGATCAGCCCTTGGCCTACGGCCAACGGCTGAATGCTTACTTAGTAATATCTCAGAAGGTGGCAAGAAACGTTTATTTAAGAAGTACTCAAATAATGATCACCACTGACAACAATAGCGATTGTGAATTTCTTCAAGAAGACAGTATATGGTCTGACCTCAGAGCAATAAGAGTTATTAATGGGTTGCAACAGGAGGTGGAGTTCCTAGAAGCCTCAGTGAAACGGCTCCAAATCTGGCTGGTTTTAAGTATTGTGATCCTAGGAGGTAGTATTGCTGCCATCAGTCCCCTTGGTGCTATGACTTACAAGCAGTTGCAGCAGCAATTCGCACCAGTAAATTCCTGGAAAACCACTCAACAAAACCGGTGATTTTTTGATTAATTATTCACCAGACTTCTTGCAGAAGTCGGGAACAGGGAACAGGGAACAGGGAACAGTGGAGAAGAATTGACGCAAACACTATCAGAAAAATACTTTTGCAAGAGGTCTACCATTAAAACTAAATATAGCGTTTATAGGATTTATGAGGTACGCTTCTCAACCTCAAAGTCCCCCTTGATAAGGGGGATTTAGGGGTATCTCTTGGTACCTCATGGCATATATAATTGCTCTAATAAATACTAGAGTATTACTAAATTAATTGTGCCCATTTTTGATCATAATTTTCCTACTCCCTACTCCCTACTCCCTACTCACTGTTCTCTTTGCTATAAACACTCAACACTCAACAGTTTCAAATCAAGGCCATGACTAACAACAATCATCTAAGTAAAACAAGCACGATCAATAATTTTGCTATAGACAACAAACCTCTTACCAACACAGCCCTTCCTGTTGTGACCCCAGTCAATCCTCTTGCTAATCTCCAAGAGCAACATATCGAAGAAGTCGCCGAAGCATTGGTGGAATTTAAAATGACTGCCATGTCCGATAAGAAGAAACAGGAGCAAGAAACAAAAGAGCTACAGAAAAAAATGGGTCGTTTCACCGCTATTTGGATGATCTTAATCTTGATGGTAGCAGGAGCAGGAGCTTGCACAGGATATTTCTTTTATACCCAGCTCAAGGAGCTAACTACAGAAATTACGTCATTGAAAGAGGCTCCGGCAGAATCAGAACAGGCAAAACAAGTTCAACAGCTAGAACGAGCAATATTTTGACTTATGACTTATGACTTATGACTTCTGACTTCTGACTTCTGAATTCTGAATTCTGAATTCTGACTTCTTACCTCACAACCCTGCTTTTTACCGTACCAAAGGCTCAAGAATTGTCACCAAACTCAAGGGCATCAGCTCTTGACTAAGGGATTGAGCATAGGCAGCACTCAGATAAGCTTGGTACTCTGATTTACCAGCAATATAGGTTTGAAAAAATGCTAAACTCAATGCTTTCATATACTCCTGAGCAATAGTTGGGTCAGGACCAAGCACTGCCTCAGGTAAGGGGACATCATCGGGTGATGGGGCGAGGGTGGAAAAGTGGGTTCCTCTCCTAAGCAATACTAGATACTTCTGTAGAGTTGTCAGCCAAGTAAAGGGTTGAATCTGTTCTGGTAACGCTGGCGCTATGGTATCATCACTACCAGCGACTACCATCAGGGGCACTTGAATTGGGCTAAGTTGGGATTTTCCTAAGACTGTGCTAGTAATTGGATTAATTGCGATCGCACCTTTAATCCGTTGATCCGATAACTGATAGTCCTGTGGTGGTAAGTCAAAGGCACGACACTGAAGTAGTAGGGATATATTCAAGGTATCCTGATTTAAGGGAGCGCAATCCTGTTGCAATTGCTCAAAATTGATCTCGGCTCCAGCAAGAGCTAAGGATGTGTAACCCCCAAAGGACTGACCCAATACTCCCACCTGTTGCAAATTTAACTGCCCTTTAAAGGAACTTTCTAGTTTATCGAGTAAAAACTTAATATCCAGAGGGCGGTTAATAAATTCTGATGGTGGAGCTGCCTCTTTGGCAAGACCAGTTAACAAAGCCTGTATTTGATCCGCATTACTGCCTGGATGTTCCGGTACAGCCACAGCAAATCCATGGGATGCCAGGTGACGGGCTAAGTACTCAAATGTCTTCCGTTCTGAACCCAGTCCGTGGGAAATAACAATCACTGGTGCTAACCCTTCCCTTGGGGAATCTGGCATATACAAGTCAACGGGAAACTCTCGCCGAGGGCCCAGGTCATCGGAGGGAATGGTTTGCTTGTCATAGCTTACTGAACCGGGTTGCCGTAAGTCTAGGGAGAAATCGGATAAACCTCGCTCTGTCTGGGCTGCCGCTTCCTGATCCGATGCCTGTTCCACTGCTGCAATGGCGATCTGGGTTTGCTGAATCAGCTTCGATAAGTCATCAATAATTTCAAAACCCCGTTGTGAGTTAATCCGAATCCCGTAAGTCGGAAATTCCCGCAACACATTCAAAATCGTCAACCCTTCTGGCTTAAAAGCGGCTTTGATTAAAGCAGCTCGAATGGCATAGAAACCGGGTTGACGAGCTTTGGTTTGTATGACTTCACCTACCCGTTGTAGAATTATTTCTCCTTGAGGTGAGTAGAGGAATTGAGCGATCGCTACTGGTGTGACATCAATGGGAGTAATTAAGACCTGCCGCAGTTGTTTGAATTCTTCTGGCTTTACATACCCCGCATAGAAGGCTAAGGATGGCTCAACTTTGCCCACTGTCGCATAAACTTCTAGAGCTGCGATCGGTAGAGAAAACTCAATTGGACCATAGGAAATATAGATTTTCTCTGCTGCCTCAACTGGTGGAGAAATCATCACTGGGGTGAGCAACAATCCTAGATTCAGCAGCAGCCATTTTAGTCTAGTTTGTGGTTTACCTTTTGCTAATCTGAACATATAGCGTTTCCAAATGATTTGTAAAACTAGATTGTAATTTGTTCTAATACAAAAAACGCTGTATTCCTTACTAATGTTAGTGATTGGAAGTTTTATTTTCCCTAAAGCATTTCATTATTTGTTCACATCTCAAATGTATATACTATAGCGCTACTCCCGACTCCCTACTCCCAGGGCTTGCGCTTGACCCGTAATTAAATTCGCCACGGGTCGCACCGCTCCCGACTCCCGTTCCCCTCCTGGGAGGGGTTAGGGGTGGGTTCCGACTCCCGTTCCCCTCCTGGGAGGGGTTAGGGGTGGGTTCCGACTCCCTACTCCCTAGTGCTGCTGTATTATTTAATAACGATTTGTCAATTTTTGATGACATTTAGGGGTAGATTAAATAGACTAGGATTATGTTCTTGCGAAATTTTGTGGTAGAGTGAATAACTCTAGCCAAGATTCAAGGTTGTTTTCCTAGAAAAGACTAACTAGTTTTTTAGTCTTTTTTGGGAGACTAGCTATGATAATTTAAGATAAATAGGATAGCGTCTTAAGAGGGTGCATCTTAACAAAAACTGGGGAGCTATAAGGTGCTCATTCCAGTAAAATAGTACACTTTGTTTGATGGGCAATTGTGTGTAGCACTGTGGCTAGGGTAAACTATTTTACTCATTGAATATAGAACATGAATACGTTAAAAGGACGCGATTTTTTAGGTTTAACAGACCTCAGTGCTAGTGACATTCAGGAACTATTGGATAAAGCCACTAAGTTAAAAAACGCTCAGTGGAATCCTAGGTGCAATAAGGTTTTGGGATTATTGTTTTATAAGGCTTCCACACGAACACGGGTCAGTTTTTCCGTAGCTATGTACCAAATAGGCGGTCAGGTGATTGACTTAAATCCCAATGTCACCCAAGTTGGTCGTGGAGAACCGGTAGTAGATACAGCGCGAGTGTTAGACCGCTACTTGGATATTCTAGCAATTCGTACCTTTGAACAAAAACAGTTGGAAACCTTTGCGGAATATGCCCAGATTCCAATTATTAATGCTTTGACCGATTGGGAGCATCCCTGTCAGACTTTAGCCGATTTGTTAACGATTCAGGAATGCTTTGGAACACTAGCTGGTTTGACATTGACTTATGTTGGCGACGGTAATAATGTCGCTCATTCACTAATGTTGGGCTGCGCTCTAATGGGAATGAATGTCAGAGTCGCCACACCACCAGCTTATCAACCTGATAGTGCTATTTGTGAGCTTGCCCTGAAAACCGCAGCTAGCCGCACAGAAGTAATGGTTACCGATGACCCAGTAGCTGCTGCCAAGGAAGCTCACATAATTTATACTGATGTTTGGGCAAGTATGGGTCAAGAAGCCTCAGCTGAGGAGCGAATTCCAATTTTTCAGCCTTATCAAGTTAATCAACAGTTGTTAGACCATGCCGACCCATCAGTAATTGTACTCCACTGTTTACCCGCTCACCGGGGGGAAGAAATTACAGACGAGGTAATCGAAGGCTCGCGATCGCGTGTTTGGGACCAGGCCGAAAACCGTTTACATGCCCAAAAAGCTTTACTGGTCAGTCTTTTAGGGGTTGATTGAATCGTAAGGGAGTCGGGAGTAGGGAGTAGGGAATAGGGAGTAGCTTTACCATGGCTCCAGTGGAAAGGATATTCAAGGCCATTTTAGTGACAGTACCGGCTTTGAGGCGAGTAGAGCCAGCTAGGATTTCCGGACCAACTAGCAGCCGAATATCGATATCAGCATCAA
>NZ_JAAHFV010000279.1:0-8769 GCF_010672755.1 Moorena sp. SIO1F2 | reverse complement strand
TCTGTTGTGCTATTTATCAAGACAACTCTGGATCAGGACTCAGCACATGGGCTACGCCCACGCTACGGGAACAGCAATTAGCAATTAGGACTCAGGATTCAGCACATGGGCTACGCCCACGCTACGGGAACAGCACTCAGATTGCTATTCAAATGCCTGCCCAACGTGGTCAGCTTTATACCGCCATCTATCAGCCATCAATAGCTGGTCTGGGGCTGAGGAAGATATTACCAGATGCTGTCATGACTTCAGATCAATGGAAACAAGTTTTGGATACCTTAGAAACACCATTACGATTGCTAGAGGCTCCGGCAAATTTGGGAAGTTATGCTAGGGGTGTCTTGGAACTTGCTTATCTCGATTGGCAACAGGGAAAGCGACCCAACTGGTCAGAAGTACTGCCGTTTTATGGACAGCATCCAGTTTAAGAATTAAGAATTAAGAATTAAGAATTAAGAATTAAGAAAATTATATTTTTTTTGAAAATTTATAATTCAAATTATGGGGTATTTTTGAAATATAAATTGATAATTTATAATTGGAGCGAAGCGATTGACCAAGGAAGAAGAACGTGCGTACTGGCTGGCATGGTCCGAAGTTCCCGGTATCGGATCAGTATTGCTCCAACGGCTACAGCAACAGTTTGGGACTCTAGCAGAGGCTTGGAAAGCTTCAGCTTCAGAGTTAGGAGCAGTTGAAGGGTTCGGGGTGCGGCTGATCGAAAGAGTAGTGAAAATGCGTGGCCAAACTAATCCGGAACAGCTACTCGAGCAACACTTGGTCAAAAATCCTTGTTTCTGGACACCAGCGGATGGGGAGTATCCCCGCTTGTTACAGGAAATTCCTAGTCCTCCCGCAACACTATACTATAGCGGACTAGTTGATCTACAAGAAAATTACGGTAGCAAGCCCATAGTCGGTATTGTGGGTACCCGCAATCCCACCGAATACGGTAAACGTTGGACTCGTAAAATCAGTGCTACCCTTGCTAAGCATGGTTTTACAGTGGTGTCCGGTATGGCAGTGGGAATTGATACACAAGCCCATCGCGGCTGTCTGGAAGCGGGTGGTAGGACAATAGCAGTTTTGGGAACTGGTCTTGATGTGGTATATCCCTTGAGCAATAGTTATCTTTACAAACAAATTCAAGAACAGGGATTGGTAATCAGTGAGTATCCAGCCAGTACGAAACCCGCACGCTCAAATTTTCCCCAACGGAATCGGATTATTGCTGGTTTAAGCCGTGCAGTTTTGGTGATGGAAGCGCCTAACAAGTCCGGAGCGCTAATTACTGCTAGGCTAGCCAATGAGTTCTGTCGGGATGTCTATGCACTACCAGGTTCCTTAGATAATCCCAATTCTATCGGTTGTTTGGGACTGTTAAATCGGGGTGCCCATGTAATTTTAAGTGAAGGTCACTTGTTGGAAATGCTCGGAGCTATTCCAGAACTTGACCCCCACTCGGCTGTAGAAAAACCTTTACCCGCTTTACCTGTACCGACCTTAGAGCCAGGATTGGCAAAAGTGTTGGATGCGATCGCATTTGAACCAACCCCATTCGATATCATTGTCCAGCAAGCAGCTTTAGAAGCAGGCTCAGTATCCAGTGCCTTGTTACAGTTGGAACTAATGGGATTAGTGTCTCAGTCACCAGGGATGCGATATCGAAAATTAATCACTGGAATATGAAGCATGAATACAAATAACAGTAATTTACGTTCCTTGGCACAAAAGCGCAAATTGGCGATTGGAACGGGAGTGTCCATGGAACCGTTGCGAAACGATCCTAGTTATCAGGAGGTGTTGATGCGTGAATATAACATTGTGACACCAACTTATATCATCAAGTTTGAGCCGCTACAGCCCCAACGCCATCACTATAATTTTGACTGAAACCCAACATTCCCCCACTTTGCGAAGCAGGTGGGGGTGAGGGGTCTTGGGGCTAGTCTGCATTCCCTTGGGCTTCCATGTACTCCTTCAGCTTGTCGAGACTGGCTCCCCCAGCTGATACAGCACAGTAACCACGCTTCCAAAAAACAGGCTTCCAATAGAACTGCTTCAGATATTGTGCAAACTCTTTCCGGATCTCTCGACTGGTGATGGTTTTAAGTGCCATTGCTAGCTCAGATTCGGAAATATTGGGATGTTTGTCTATTAAAAGGTGAATATGGTCACGCTTGCCTAAGTCAGTCTGGCAATCCATTAGGATGCAACCACGCTTAAGACACATCTTGGCGATGATTTCACGAATACGTTTCAACATATCATCCGTGATGCAAGCATGGCGATATTTCGTGACAAAAACCATATGCACACTCAATGCTGTGACACTGTGAGCATGGCGGTTTAACTGTCTAGCCATGGGTTAACGACATATGCTAATATTAGTCATTATGGCACAGAAAAAACGACGAAAGGATTTAATTAGGACGGACAAATGGCAGTTAAAGCCATCTCAGCTACAACGTCAACTTCTAAGGCTGACAGTTCAAGAGTTCCGTTCTATTTGTCGTGGGTTGATTAGCGTCGTGTTTACCCATTGGCCTGAACTAGGTGGTCTTTCCAGCAAGCAAAGAATTCCAGCGGTTGAGCGGTTGATGCACAAGACACGTCAGAATCAATATCCTAAGTACGAGTACTTCATTCGTCGTTTCTATAAGTTCCCTTCCTACTACCGGAGGTCTGCTATCAGTTTTGCCATTGGTCAAGTTTCCTCATTTGTCACCCGTTATATGGAGTGGCAATCAGGAATCAGAAAGCGCAGAGACGCTAAACCACCACGGCTAAACGCTGATTGTGGCTGTTACCCTGCCCTGTACCAAGGTCAGTGCATCTTGTTTGGTGCTGCGATGGATACCGCCAAGATTAAGGTTTTCACTGGCACAGACTGGGTATGGACCCTCGTTCCGGTAGAAATCGAACCTGGATACAAACGTCATTTGCTTGATACCAATGAGAAGCTGTCACCCTATCTCATCGTCAACGAGAAAAAGTGTCACCTCTCAGTCCCGTTCAGATGCAATCCAGATGACAGGCAGGAAACTAATAGAGTCGTGTCAGTTGATCTTGGCATCAATACCACTGCTGTTGCTTCAGTTGTTACCTCAGATGGCACTGTTCTAGCTAGGCGCTTCATTCACCCTGGTAGAGACATAGACCGCAGAGATAAACGACTCAAGGGAATCAGCAAAAAAGCCAGTCTGAGCAATGGGAAGTTGCATAAAGGTTTTTGTCGGGGCAACTACCGCAAGGCTAGCAACATCAATACCCAGATTGCTCACTCTGTCTCTAGAGAACTGGTGGACTTTGCGGAAGCGTGGGGAGCCAAATTTATTGTGTTTGAGCTTCTCTTAGGCTGGAAACCTAGAGGCGGACGGAAACGTTCTAATCTGCGCCAACGCTTCCATGGATGGCTTCACAGGGCTATTGCAACCTGGACTGAAGCCAAGTGGAATGAACTAGGCGGTACGGTTAAGTACGTCAATCCTAGGGGCACTTCCAGCAATGCCTATGATGGTTCGGGTTCGGTCAAACGCGATTCTAAAAACTATGGTCTGTGTACATTCCCAACTGGGAAACGATACAACACAGATTTGCAGGCAACTTACAACATTGCTGCAAAGTATTGGTTCTATGAGCTTGTCCATAAAAAGGGTGAGGCTAAACGTGGCAAAAGAACCCGTTTAGCGCCTAGAAGTCGGGCTGTTACGCTTTCTACACTCTGGAACACTCCTAGTTCTAGTGTAGTGGGTTTTGACACCCCCAGTTATCCGTAGGATGCTGGGGGAGACTTCATGCTGCTGATAACTTTGTAGCCATTGCGAAAGCCAATCACATGCAGGTGCGCGGTCATAATCTAGTTTGGCATCATAGTGTGCCTTGGTGGCTAACCCACGGACAATGGACACCGGAAGAGTTAATCCATATCCTGCGACAACATATTCATACTGTTGTTGGTCACTATCGGGGACAATTAGCAGCTTGGGATGTGGTCAATGAAGCGGTAGCAGACCAAGACTCAGCAGGACAAAGGAAACGAGATACAATTTGGTTGCGCGGCATTGGACCAGAATACGTTGAGTTGGCATTTCGCTGGGCTCATGAAGCTGACCCCACAGTTCCCTTGTTTTATAATGACTACAGTGGAGAAGGACTTGGGGCAAAGTCAGATGCGATTTATGCCATGGTCAAAGACTTGCGGCAACGGGATGTCCCAATTCATGGCATTGGCTTTCAGATGCACATTAGTATTCAAAATCCTCCTAAGCCGGAAGACATAGCAGCAAACATGAAGCGTCTGGGTGAGTTGGGATTGCAGGTTCAGGTTACCGAGATGGACGTAAAAATCCATGATGGTAGTGGCACACCAGAAGAACGGGTGGCTGCTCAGACAAAGGTATATCGAGATATCCTCCAAGTTTGTTTAGAGGCTCCCAATTGTACAGCCTTCTTAACTTGGGAATTTGCAGATCATCATTCCTGGATTCCGGATTTCTTTGGTAAACCAGATTCTCCTCTACCTTTCGATGAATCCTATCGTCCTAAAGCTGCTTATCACGCGATGGTTGAGGTTTTTAAAATTGAGGCTTAAAAAGTAAAAAACAAAAGTAAAAATAGCTTAAATTATCCTTTTTAATTCAGTAAATTGTTGTATAATTTGGGAGCTAATTAATATGGTATATTTACCTGATACCCTCGAATTAACTATTAATTTAAGTGACGAACAATTTTTCCAGCTTTGTCAAGATAACAGGGATTTAAGATTTGAGCGCACTTCTGAAGGATATTTAATCATCATGTCACCTACGGGAGGAAATACAGGTAGACGAAATATTAAACTATCGACTCAACTAGAATTGTGGAGCAGTCAAATGAAACTTGGTGTTGCATTTGACTCTAATACAGGATTTAAACTACCTAATGGAGCAAATCGTTCTCCTGATGCGTCTTGGGTTAAACGAGAGCGTTGGGAAGGGTTAACCTTAGAAGAACAGGATAAATTTGTTCCTTTATGTCCTGATTTTGTGCTGGAATTGCGTTCTCCGAGTGATTCCCTGAAAATGGTGCAAACTAAACTCCGAGAATATATGGAAAATGGCGCTAGATTAGGATGGTTAATTGATCCCCAAAATAAGGTTGTGGAAATCTATCGTCCCAATCAAGATGTAGAAATTATCCAATCTCCAAAAACCTTATCAGGAGAAGATGTTTTATCTGGATTTACGTTAGATTTATCATAAATTATATGATATATTAGGCTATATATAGCAGTTACCAAGCCAATTTATAACTGCTATAGTTGACTAGGTTAATCTTGAGATAGTATCTCTACATCTGTCCAGAAAATTCCTGAAGCATCACTCTCGTTTTCGTAAATATCCTGTACGCTCGACCCCAAATAACCACCTACTATCAAGCTATTCAATAACCACAGTAGTAGCGGAAGTGCGCAAATACTCATCAAAAAGATTAGGGATTTTCGGATAGTGTTTATCACTGTCCTAACTCCGGTATAGGAAAAATAATTCCGCTTAACATTAGCCACGCTATAGCCAAAGTAAGCACAATGTTAAAACTCTGTCCTACCAAGTAAAGAATCATGGGTTTACCACCCTGAAGTTGTGTCCCTAAATCCCGAAAGTTCGAGTCTAGACCAATGGACAAAAATGCGATACAAAATAGCCAGCCGCGATAGGTCTTGGTTTGACTAAGAATGCCTTTAACTGTATCCATCCCCATCAAGGGAATACAAACAAAGGATACTAACAGAGAAGCAGCTATAAAACCTAAGATAAACTTGGGCAAACGTACCCATAATTCCATCATTTGTGGTTTAGGAGCATTTGGCTCGCGCTCTACACAAAAGACCCAAAATAAAGCGATCGCAAAAGCTATCACGCCGATCAGCATATTTTGAATCATCTTTACTAAAGCAGCAGCTTGACCAGCGATTTCCCCTACTGTTTCACCAGCAGCGACAACTGCGCCAGTAGAATCAATGGTTCCCCCCAGCCATGCACCACTGACTAATTCATTCATACCTACAGCCTTGAGAAACAAGGGCATGATCACCATCATGGCAACGGTAAAAATGAGAGTCATCCCTACAGCTAAAGTCAACTCGTTTTTCTTAGCCTTACAGGCTGCTGCTGCTGCAATAGCGGCTGATACACCACACACTGATGTGGATGTGGCGACTACCATCACCAGTGATTTCTGCTGCATGTTCAGAACCCGAGTACCAAACAGATACATAAATATGATCACAATAGGCGTAACTAGCCAAGCGATCGCTAAACCATAGGGTCCGAATTCCACAATTCGGTTAAAGAGAATTTCTGCACCGAGAATCACTAAGCCAGTCTTGATGTAATATTCAGTACGCACCGCTGGCATCATCCACCTTGGTGTACCAATAGTATTGCTGATGATTAGTCCAATCAACAATGCCCAGAAAGCATAGCCGAGGTTAATTGCTTTAGCGGTCTGTGAATTCCCCAGTATATAGGATAAAACTGCTAAAAGAAAGATAACCAAAAAGCCTGGTATCATGTTTCTGCCTTCTTTTCCCTTCATTACCAGGTTGCCAAGGGTAAACAGAGCACATAAACCAATGGCGAGCAATGCCAGTTTAGGAAGCAATTCCCAGGGGAGTGCCGATAATAGATCTATCCCTTTCCATTTGGGCATCTTTGGCACAACGGTTATGATGCCACTAAACACTGTCCCCAATAACAGCAGACCAATCCATACAGACCACCAGTCTTCTAATTTGTAAAGGTTAGACCATTTTGTTTGACTCATTAGTAGATTTTATTTTACCCTGGAACGCACCACCGAAATAATATCAATTCATAATACCAATTCGTAAAAGTAGCACGCTAAGATGCAGATGGGAAGATGGCGATCTCCCCACGCCGGGGTCAGTTTCTTTAACTATTTCCTATTCCCTGGGCAGAGCGCTATACTTTATTCTCGGTAACGATTGCTCCTAGTGGTACTTTCAAAGGCTCTAAACTCGAAATCCCCTGAAAGCCAACCAGAGCTAGGGAAATACGTCGGCGCTACCACAATGACCGAAACCCAAGGTTCATGTAGGGTGGGCAGTGCACCAGACAGATAATGAAGCTTGCAAAGCGCGTTGGTAGGCACTGCCCACCCTACGATTAATGACTACGATTAATGACAATGGTGCAAGATCTCAGACATACGTCGGCGCTACCACAATGACCGAAACCCAAGTGCAGCAGCGACTGCATCAAGAGAAGGAAATACTGCTGATAGACGCTAGATCTGCATCTGCTTTTGAGGCTATTTAGGAGGGTTTATCTTAAAATCCCAGTACAAACTGCTGGTCGAAGCTGAACATAAATTCAACTGTAAACCCATTAATTCCTTCCCAGGAAAGATTTAGAAACACAGGAGCCGCCTCTGCTTTATAAACGTAAGATGCGATCGCAATACACAGAGCAACACTGGTGAGTGCATTATTAACAATTTTGGCAAGTTTTTTTTTCATTTTTAGATTATCTCGACTACATTTGGTTACTAATGACTGTTCAAACAAAAATTAACTTTAATGGCTGATTAGATTGGTAGTTGATCAATTCCCTAGCAACGAGAGGTTATAACTAACAGCGCTAATATAATTCAGGAGCTCCCTCAAACTCCTCAATGAAGTTGATAACTATAGCTTCCTATGCCGTTCCAGGTTTCTGTAAAAACAATCAAGTGACGTTGATTATAATGATCTTATCAAATGCTCCGGACAACTTGTATCAAGTTATTATCAATATAATCAAGGAAGTTGTGAAGAGAGCTTTAAGGAAATATGAAACTAGTTTAGGACTTAGGCAAAAATAGTCACAAACAACTATAGGTAGTAGAACACTACAGGTATATTTGCTGTCTAATTCCTGTAGTTAAGACTAGTATCGTTAGATTATGAAAACTAAAAATTATGAATTGTGAAGACTGATAATACCTGATTTCGACATAACAAACTATCCTCTGATTGAGGAGCTTCGAGTCAGGAGTCAGACTAATTGATTTTTCAGTAATTTTTAAGATAGATAAATTCGCCCTTGACTACTCACAAAACTCTTGATATAATTCCTCAGTATTAGTTTTCCAACTATCTAAGTCCCCAAACACGGAAATCACTCGTACCACATCTAGGAAAAGATCCTGATCAGCAAAGTAACTCGCCAGCTGAGCAGTTTTATGCTCAGCTGGCAATTCAGCTTGGATAATCCGATACGCTTCACCACCCATAACTTGAAAGGGAATAGTTTCGGTATCTGTAATTAGTTGTCCATTATTATCAGTTGTGTTATACTGTACCCAGTAATAATATTCTTTACCTCGTTGAAGTGGCTGACCTTTACCATCAGCATTGTAAATAACACTAGTCTGATTATCGTTTACCTGATAAGACCATAAGGCTTTTCCATAGCGAGAGGAACGAACTTGAATGATATTAACACTTCCTTCCCAAGCAAATAGAGGTTGGTCACTCCAGGTGCGATAGGCAGCAATATTAGGAGAAATTGAACAAAACTCTCCATGGGTACCTGCTTCATCTTTCTTCCTACGAAAAATATCTCGGATCTTAGCCCATACAGATTGTGTTTTCTGTTTGGTTTGACTCACTGCTTTCGCTACTTGATTCCCTTGACTGGTAAACGAAGCTGCAATTGATACTGATGAGGTCGGAAAACTAATACTCATCGTTCCAGTAATTAGCAGTAGATAAAAGACTCTAAA
>NZ_JAAHFV010000278.1:0-8796 GCF_010672755.1 Moorena sp. SIO1F2 | reverse complement strand
TCTAATTCTCGTTCACCGGAAACTTCCCCAACGAGAGTTAGTCTAAACTCCAGTAAGAGGGAAGAGGGAGAAAGTCCTGTGTTCTTGATAGGTATGCAAACCGCCGTAATTATACCCACTTACTTATTAAAGATATTTTAATTATACTAACAAATTAATAATATATCTAACATTTAATTACTTATTTTATTTTTTTTATTATAGGAAGCTTTACAATTTGAGTATGGTTTTTATTAATTATGATTATGCTTCAAATAGACGTTGATGATATTTGGGAAGCTGAAAATTTATCTTTAGAATTATATGGAGATTCATCTGATGAATTATTTGCTGAAATTGGAAATTGTGGTGGAGATTTAGAAGAGGGGCTTAGTCATGTAGATGGAGATGTAGAACCCGATTCTATTTTCTTTGGTCTTAAAGAAATGTTTTGTGAAAATAATTTAGTAAAGGAGATACAAGAGTTCAGTACTGTAGAAGCTTTAGCAGCTTTTATTTTAGGGGCCTTAGCAAATAATCAAATATTTAAGTTTATGGCTAAAAATGTCAAACAAGGATTTGCTATTATTTTAGCTATTTATATTTTAAAGGAAGGAATTGACAAAATATGTAGTGATTAACCATAAAAATTTTACACCTCAACAGTTAAAAAACTAAACCCACTATTATAATAGTGGGTTTAGTTTTTTAGTTTTTGTTAGTTCAACTACCAAAAGATGTGCTTTTCGATATAATGACCATTCTCGTCGTGTTTTGGTTATTTTCCATGCTTTTTCTATAGTTTTGGGTATTGACAGAATTTCATTATACAATTATTTAATTGCAAGAACTTCAAGTTCTGTTAGGTAATTTTTACGAATATCTGGTAATGGGAAGACTACTTGTTACCGAGCTGGGAGGTTTGGTAGATGTTCGGTATGCTTCTGGACTTTAGACTAAATTTTGGGGTTTAAAGAAACTTCATAAAAAGCAATTAGGAATTGAAACCCATGCCTTAAGCACCAAAGAGCGTTTGAGATAGTCTTGGGCGATTTGATTATTTGTCTTTTTTGCCGAGTTTGGATTAGGGCTGCATTTTCCAAACTCTTCAAAAAGTATTGCGTACGCACAATTGACTCATAGCACTGGCTGAGGACAAGTGCCTTAAAAATTGCTGTAATGACTATTTATCAAGGGTTTCAGCTGAGTAAGTCAATGTGACTACTCTCGTTGGGGAAGTTTCCGGTGAACGAGAATTAGTCTAAACTCCAGTAATAACCGGATTTGGTATAAGTCCTAATTTGGTTAATTTGAGGGGCGGAGTGCGATCGCAAAATGCCTACACAAAATGCGATCGCATTTACAAATCCTAACTAGTCCCTGGGTTTAAGCTTCACCCTTCAGCAGTCAACAAAGAAATCTATTCCACAGTCACCGACTTCGCCAAATTCCTGGGCTGATCCACATCCAACCCTCGCCTTGCCGCAATGTGATAGGCTAACAACTGCAACGGAATCACCGCCAGAATTGGTGAAAGCAACTCCTCCACTTCTGGTACAGGTAACAAATCATTAAAGATATCCATCGCCTCTTTACCATTGCTCGGTGTCACCCCAATCAACCGAGCATCCCGAGCCTTAGCTTCCTGAGCATTAGAAATTACCTTTTCATAGACAGTACCAGGCATTGCGATCGCAACCACAGGCACCTTAGCATCCAGCAGAGCTATCGGACCATGCTTCATTTCCCCAGCTGGGTAGCCTTCAGCATGAATATAGCTAATTTCCTTAAGTTTCAGCGCCCCTTCTAAAGCAATCGGAAAATTAATCCCCCGTCCTACAAAGATAAAGTCTTGGGTTTCCGCAAAGTCATGGGCTAATTCTTCAATATACTTTTCTTGACTTTCCAGCACCTGCTCAATCTGATTAGGCAATTGCCGCAAGCCTGCCATAATTGCTTGAATTTTTTCAGGGGCGAGAGTATTACGTCGATCGGCTAAATCTAGCGCTAGACAATAAAAGGCCACTAACTGGGTCACAAAGGTTTTAGTAGCCGCCACCCCAATTTCAATCCCTGCCTGGGTATCAATCACATCAGGCACCAACTGAGCCAAAGAACTTTCTGGTCGATTCGTAATTCCCAGCAGTCGGGGCTGATAGAGAGGGTCTAATCCACTGCGACGGTGTTTTTCCATCTCCAGTGCTGCTAAGGTATCAGCAGTTTCCCCAGACTGAGTTACCCCAATGGTTAGGGTATTCTTAGTTAACGGACCTGGTGCATAACGAAACTCAGATGCATACTGCACCATGGTAGGAATTCCTGCCAACTGCTCCAACAAATATTTACCCACCAAACTAGCGTGCCAACTGGTTCCGCACGCCAGAATCTGAATCTGTTCTACATCCTCGTACAGTGACTCTGGTATGCCTAACTGAACTGGGGAATTAGCCAGGTCTGCCTCTGTCTGTGTAGGATTAGCATGCCAATTACTATTGAGATACCGCTCGAAACAGTTGCGCACTACCCCTGGTTGCTCATAAATTTCCTTAAGCATAAAGTGTCGGAATCCTTGCTTTTCCACTTGAAAGGGATTCCAACTGAGGGTACGGGGGAACTTATTCAACCGACGACCCTCAAAGTCGTAAACTTCTGCCCCTAGGGGAGTTAACCGTGCGATTTCCCCATTGTCTAAGTTCAATACTGCCCTGGTATGGGGTAACAATGCTGGGGTATCTGAGCCAAAGAAAAATTCCCCTTGACCAAACCCAATAATCAAAGGAGCCTGTTGCCGCACTCCAATCAATTCATCAGGATAGTCAGCACAAAGGATAGCTAGGGCAAAAGCTCCCTCTAATCGATTCACTGTTTGCCGCACTGCTTCTAGGAAAGGAGAGAAGAAGGAAGAGGAAGAAGCAGAATTTTGCTGTAAACACTCAGCAATTAGATGGGGAATAACTTCCGTATCGGTATCGGAGCGGAATTCATGTCCCCGCTGGATCAATTCCTCCCGCAATTCCCGGTAGTTTTCAACAATGCCATTTTGTACCACTGCCACCCGCATTGCCATGTCCATGTGGGGGTGAGCATTATACTCTTCCGGTTTACCATGGGTTGCCCAGCGCGTGTGTCCAATGCCAATGCGTGCCTGGTTTTCTATTTGTACCAGTTTTTCCCGCAAATTGTGCAATTTTCCCTTAGCACGCACACAATGAACGTCCCCTTCCGAGACTGTAGCAATTCCAGCAGAATCATAGCCTCGATATTCGAGTTTCTCTAATCCTGCCATTAAAATTTCTGTAGCGATTTGCGGACCGATATAGCCGACTATTCCACACATAGTGTTGACTTTAGTAAGTAAGCATAATACTCAAACTATAGCCGTGCTAACAGTGGAGTGTCCTGTGTTGACGGTTGACCGTCAACGGTTGACCATCAACGGTCAACCGTCAACATCGGATAGATTGCTACGTTAATGCTTAGTAAGCCAAGCCCATGCTGCGAGTTGTTTCAGCTCCCAGGTAAACCCGGATGCTCAAGAAGTCAGTAGGACAAGCAGTTTCGCACCGCTTGCAACCAATACAGTCTTCTGTACGAGGAGAAGAGGCAATCTGACCAGCTTTACAGCCATCCCAGGGAACCATCTCCAATACATCTAGAGGGCAAGCCCGAACACATTGGGTGCAACCAATACAGGTATCGTAAATTTTAACGCTATGAGACATTGATTTAAGAACTCCTACATTTTTTTATCGGACATTGCGGAAAAACCGCTGACCTGTCTCCTTGGGAAAATTGGGGATATTCCCGATGATTCCACCAGGATTATCTTTGCCTAGGTTCGTGCTTGTTGGCGTTTCAGGCAAACGACAGGGAATTTTAAGGATCAAGGGCTAGTTTACCGCAGGGTTTTGATAGTCTTGCGCCAGAGGTTACAGAACTTTAAATTCTTTAATATATCAGTATCAGAAACTATTGTGTGATCGAGCCTAATCTATGGGTCAACCTCAGGAAGAGCGATAACGGGGAAACCTTGGTAATTCAATAGACGCTAAGGATTTGCGCCCTTTGGAGGGACGTAGGGGATAGAGTACTGGTGATGGCGACTTACCCTGAGACGGAAATACGTCATTGGTCTGATTTGACTGTGACTCAGCCTCTATGATATCTTCTGGCAATTCCTGACTCGATGGATTTGCTTCAGGCTCCAAGGTCTGAGTATGGTCTGACCTACTGGTTTGCTCAAGGTCACTAGTCAATTCAACGGTTTGGTCAGATTCATCTGAGTTAGTCGTTTCTAGTTCTGATCTGCCATCGACTTTGGCATTAGCCGACTCTGATGGCAACTCCGACAACCCAAATTCCTCTGCCAGGGCAGACATTTGCTCAATTAACTGTTGTGCTACTTCTATCTCTTTGGCTGTCACATTTTCAGGGGAGATTACCTGAGTTTGCCCTGGACCCGAGGCATCTGCTGGGGATATAGGATCAGTTTGGTTAGGTTGGCTGCTGTCAACCGATAACGCTTCTGTGGTAGATTGAGACTGGACAGAAGAATTACCAGTACTGCTGAAAATAAATTCTTCTGCAAATAACTCTGGGTCAGCAGACCAGGGTCTAATCGCCTGGGCTTTTTGTAGCAGAGATTGCTGAGCAATGATGCTCCGACTCTCTTGCTGTTGTAGTACAGAATTCTCAGAGGCAGGCATTTCCAGACACTTTTCTAAGGCTACCTTAAATTGCAAGGTTTGCTGTTGTTGTCGGTATAGACGGGTTCTAAGTTCTCGACAGGTATCTTTCAATTGCACCAGCTGATGAGATTGTTCGTTGTAGCGCTGCTGGGTTTGGGAATAGTCCTGTTCGAGTCTGGCAACTTGATCCTGAGAGCTTTGTAACTGTTCTGATAAGGTTTCAACCAAAATTTGCTGGCGTTGACCGGATTGATGGGATGATTCTAGAGTGTGGAACAAACGGGTTAATTGGTCTTGAACTGTATTGAGTTCCAGATCTTTTGTGGACAGGAGTTTGTCGTACTCTCGCAATTGCTTAGCTTGTCCGTTTAACTCCTGCTGTTTTTCCTGGAGTGCTTGCTGCAGCTGGGTCACTTGCTGCTGTAAGCGATGATTGTCCAAGCGCAGTTTTTGGGCTAAGGCAAACCATTCACCATCCTTGGCTAACTGTTCCTCAGAAACATCAGCTATCTCAGTGTCAATATCAGTGTTATCAGTATCATCAGTGCCATCATTATCGGCTTCTGTAACTGATGATGCCATGGTGGTAAGGAGAGATTCTATAGTCTGTTCTAGTATTGACTGTTCAATAAGATTATCTATATCATCAGATACTATGGTGAAATCATCAGGTACTGGTGCGAAGCTGAGCATTTTTGGGTTATGGTCGGTCTGCTGCTGATCTGGCTTCTTAGTATCCTGGTTATCCATTTCGGTAGTAGACTCAGGAAGGGGAAGGTTATTGGGGTTTTCAGATTCACTCATTGCTCTTCATCAAGGGGTTCACAATTTCACCATTGGGGCAAGGAGCCAAAAAGTCAATCGCTCAAGATGATTTTAGTCTTGAGGGGCAACTTTGGGTCAAGATGCAGACTCTCGAAAGTGCCGATGGCTTGACATTGACTTAAGTTTGGGCGCAGATGGTTGAGATTACCTTACTACTTACTAACCCAAGAGTAATGCATAAAAATTGACTGGCTAAAAATTTTGAGACCAAAAATGGATGCTGATTAGAAAACAGGAGCTAGGGAGCAACACTTTAATACAAATGTACTATCATTGAGCAATGAGCTAATGCGTTCCCGTAGCGTGGCTGTAGACCAATCGCAATTTCAGTTTTTGATAAATCTGATTACTATATACCGTTTTACTATGAAAAACTAGCAGTATTTTCAATTAGCTAATTTGCAATAGTTTAGATATTAAATTAAGTCATTTATCGTTGATAATAGCATTTTATTTATTCAATTGTCAACTAGTAAAATCTCAATACCTTCATCTGTTTTAAGGACAGAGCAAGGGATTACAGAGAGGGCAAAGTTTTGCTTGAAATGAGACGAAGCTGGATTGATATGAGAGTCGGAAATAACCCCTGGTTGATAACCAGTCAAAAAAGGGATTGACCTTGGCCAAAAGGCCACGCTACGCGAATGGTCACGCTAAGGGATTGACCTTGGCCAAAAGGCCACGCTACGCGAATGGTCACGCTAAGGGATTGACCTTGGCCAAAAGGCCACGCTACGCGAATGGCCACGCTACGCGATGCTCGGTACGAGCCGCTACGCGATCGCATAACCAGTATGGGGACGAACGTCTGGTGGGTGAAACCCTAGCACAATATCTGATTTGGGAACCCCTGCGGCGACCAGTTCTTCTGTGATGCCATCTTCGATACCATCCCGTTGAATCCAGATTTTTCCATCAATAATCTGAACATGCGTAATGCAGCCGTGGACTCGACGTTTGCCATCCCAGCCAACAACCATGAGCATAAAATGATTGTTCAGACAATCGGCAATGGCATAACTTTGAATATCGCCGTGACTGTAACTAATCCGAGCTTGACACTCCCCGGTCTAAAGACGCGGGGATTCTTCATTCAACGAGCCAACTTGCTCAATCAGGCCGGAACCAGAAAGAGTAGAGGTCGATTCTCCTGAAGCGTTGGGATAATGGATCCAGGTTCCGGTGTGCCGGAAACGAAACCTTAGTAGAGTGGAGCCTTAGTTAATAAGTTTTGACCCTTTTTCTCATAGCCAGTCCCCTGTAAAGGCTCCACTCTACTTACGGTAACTTCAAACCCCACCGTACCCAAGGCTCTTTTTAGGATGTTGATTGCAGCGTTATGGTCTCTATCAAGTTCACACCCACATTCGCACACGTGAGTTCTAGTCGATAATGACTTCTTGACTATTTCGCCGCACTCTGAGCAGTTTTGGCTTGTATAAGCAGGATTTACCGCAACGGTGACCCTACCGAATTTTTGGCCAAAGTGCTCCAACCATTTTCTAAATTGATACCAACCTGCATCGTTAATAGATTTAGCTAGACAGTGATTTTTAACCAGGTTTTTCACTCTTAAATCTTCATAGGCGACCAGGTCGTTAGACCGGATTACGCAACGCGCCGGAGACGAAACCTTAGATAGTGGAGCCTTTATGGGTGTTCGGCTTTGCATAAAAGGGTTAAATCTTTTGTAATAAGGCTCCACTATCTTACGGTAACTTCGTTCCCAGTCTCTTGGCATGTTCTTTACGTTGCCTACTTACTTTAAGGTGATGCCTACCTAATCTATTGACGGCTTTCTTACGGTTGGATGAGCCTTTCTTTTTCCGGGAAACCCGGCGTTGATAAAATTTTAGACGCTTTTCTCCTTTTCTATAAAAGCGGGGATTAGGTTCAGAGTGACCATCAGAATCAGTGTAGAAGTCTTTTAACCCAACATCTAATCCGATAGTTGTTCTAGATGGTTCCAATTCTTCTTTTATGTTTACTGAAACACAGAATTGGACATAGTACCCATCAGCTCTTTTGACTATGCGAACCCGTTTTATTTGTTTTTTGTCAAAGCGCCACAAGTCCCAGGTACCTTTGAGCTTTAGTCTACCGATTCCTTTCTTGTCACTAAAGGTGATTGATTTTTTGTCAGGGGACAACTTCCAACCTGACTGTTTGTATTCAACCGTTCGCGCAGCGTCGGCTACGCCGAATCTACAGTGTTTTTGAAAACGGGGAAAACCTTTCTTCCCTGGAACTTTTTTCTTACAGTTTTCAAAAAAGCGAGAAATTGATGACCGGAGATGAAACCTTAGAATAGTGGAGCCTTTATAGGCGATAGGCTATGCAGAAAAGGGTTAAAACTCATGAAATAAGGCTCCACTATTCTTACGGTAACTTCTAACCATGCTCTCTCGGCAGCAGCCTGTCGAGCGGTAGAGTTCAATTCATTAGCAAAAGGGAATTCCTTTGCCAGTATTTGAGAATACTTACTAAGGTCGTACTTCCCTGTACCTTTGTTGTCTATCCATAAACGAAGGCAGCTATTTCGGATAAATTTAACTGTCCGAATTGCCTCGTCTATAGCTTGATACTGAATGGGCTTACCGTAGGCTTTTAACTCTAGAATAATCATCAGAAATCGACCTCAATTTAGACACTTTTATAATAACAAACTTGGCGTAAACCGTCAAGTCTTGCCTGATATATTTTCACGGCGACTAAAGTCGCTGCCTGGCTTTCATCCCGGAGACGAAACCTTAGAATAGGGCAGCCTTAATCATAAAGTTTTAAACCTTTTATGCATAGCCGACCAACCATAAAGGCTGCCCTATTCTTGCGGTAACTTCTAACCCGGTTTGAAAACACGAGGCTTTCAGCCTGGAGCGTTTCCGTAACGCTCTAGAATTTCTCGAATTAATCTGGAATACTCATCTAATCTATCCATTCCAAGATTTCCTCCCCGTTGGCATCAAAAACTAGCAAATTTAACTGATTGCTATCAATAGCAATTCGAGCAATTTTATCTTGAAAAAAATCTAAGTAAACTGCATTGCGAATCCCTAGATATAATCTTCGATATCGATCGTAACTTGATCACGCTTTAGGAATTGGTAACAAGCATAAACTTTGAATCTTGAAATAAAACGTTACACAAACCGCTAGATTTTTACGATATTGCTTTATATCCTAATGAGATACACAGGATTTTTCACCTATTGCCTATTGCCTATTGCCTATTGCCTATTGCCTATTGCCTATTGCCTATTGCCTATTGCCTATTGCCTATTGCCTATTGCCTATTGCCTATTGC
>NZ_JAAHFV010000277.1:0-8818 GCF_010672755.1 Moorena sp. SIO1F2 | reverse complement strand
TCACCAAGCAAGGGTTGTTTCTTGGTGAAACCTACCTTACCCAAACCACATAAGTCTCCTTGTCGCTCTAAGGCAGTAAAATCCACATGAGCAGTAATGTCTTGTTCGCCGATATAACTATAGGGGTTATTATGGTGCCGGTGGCGATAATAACACTGTAATGTTCCCTGATCACGGGCTGGCAAATAATACTTTTGGGCTGGATAGCCATAATCAATGGTTAGGAAAAAGCCCTTGTTTAACCATTTCGCAACCGTTTTAATCCAATCCAGTGCGGCGAGATTCACCTCAGAGCGATAACCCTCTGGATAGGAACCAGAGAACAAATTAATACCTACCAAATCAAAATACTCTCTCAGTTGCGGTGTAGAAGGGGTATCTAAAACTTCTACAAACTTAATGTCATCGCCATCCTGCTCAACAGTTGCGATATAGATTTCTTTGAGATCTCCTGCTTGCAGCACAACTTGATGTACCGGTAACGCATCAACCAATTCGTTAGAAAAACAGCAACCAGTCAGGGAATTGTCTTCTATTTCTTCCCAAGAACACCACCGCACAGGTAACGAGTGCTGGTGATGGTCGAGTCTGGGTAGGTTTAGTTTCAACAACAGCTGCTTCTGTTGAGCAATCATTGCTGTTGCCTTTTCCACAATGATGTAATTTACGGCACCATAGCAATCTGGGTAGTGCTGGTGCAAGTAAACTAGAACATCTGCTGCTAGGAGTCCCTGTCCTGCTCCCATTTCCATCAGAGTAAAGGGATTAGGTTGTCCGAGGATATCCCACATTTGGGCAAACTGTTCAGCAAGTAACTCCCCGAAGTCTTTTCCTAGGTGGGGTGAGGTGAAAAAGTCTCCTGATGAACCAATGTTAACTGCACCACTGGCGTAGTAACCTAGCTGTGGATGGTATAGTGCTAAGTCCATGTACTGGGCAAAGGTAATTCGCTGGTTAGGTGCTGTAGCAATGTGATTAGCAATTACCTTAGGTAGGGGTTGAGTAGATGGAAGGTTTGAATTCAAGAAATTAGTCATTAGACTTCTTGCAGAAGTCGGGAATAGGGAACAGGGAACAGGGAACAGGGAACAGGGAACAGTGGACAAGAATTGACGGAAACACGATCAGAAAACTAATTTTGTAAGAGGTTTATTATACATATATACCATTTCTGGTACTTATGAGGTACAGACAATTTCATTCTACCTACTCCCTACTCCCTACTCCCTACTCCCTACTCCCTACTCCCTACTCCCTACTCCCTACTCCCTACTCCCTACTCCCTTTCCTATAGCTTACGTAGACACTTTTTTATTAGCCGTGAATACCCCATTGGGTTGAGTAATCACTGCTTGAGTCACAACCCCACCATTATCGATAGTGAAGTTAATACTAAATCCTGATAAATCTTTAAGATTAAATTCGGTTCCTTGGTAAGGAACTAACTCTATCTCTGGCTGACCAGCTAATAAGGCAACTAGTTTATTATCTTTGATCAAGATAGTTATGGATTGACCAGAAAACTCATATTCACCCACAAATTTTTCCATAAAACTAGTGGTTAAAATGCTTTGGTCAGGGATTCGTTCAAATACAATATCCTTCACCGTCGGTTCTAGAGGTATGGACAGTCTCTGAATATTTCCTTTGGGGTCATTAAAGAATGATAATAGTTGAAAATTATCAGAGGATTCTGATAGTAATTCAAAACTATCATAGTGGTAGTGCTTTAGTTCTTCAACGATGGAATTATAAGTTGCCGTTAACTGCTGGTCTTTGAGCGCAATGGAAAGTATTCCGTATCCGGGATGCTCAAAATCTCCTGTGTAATCTTCTAGGGGATGTGATGGTTGAGTGCCAGTTTTAGGCTGTGGTTTGGTGTTCTGTTTGCCTTGTTCAGCAGCTTGTTTAGCTTCCTCAAGCTTACTCTTAATCCTTTCATTCCAAGGAACTTCGTCGAGACCGAGCAAGCGATCGCAAATGTGATAAGTTATAATACTTCGCAATTCGGTTCCTTGGAGATTGGTGAGAACTACCACACCAATTTTATCTTGAGGCATCAACGTTGTCAGGGCAAAAAATCCGTCAATACCACCGCTATGCTGAACGTGATTATGACCTCGGTAGGCAGTGAGGTTCCATCCTAATCCATAAGAGGAATGCCAGAATTCCGGATACCCAAGGGATGACGGCCTCACGATTTGTGGCGTATACATCTCAGTCAGAATATCAGGGTTGATAATCTGCTTATTCTCATAGTTTCCCTGGTTTTGATGGAGTAGAAGCCACTTCGCCATATCAGTAACATTGGAATTAATAGAGCCAGCAGGACCAATAGTGTCGATATTGCGAAATGGGATGGCTTTAACTACGTCATCTTTCTCTCGATAAGGAAGGGAAAAATCGTCAGTCTCCTGGGATTTGACAACGGAAAAATTGCTGTCTACCATCGACAAGGGATTAAAAATTTCCTGCTGAACAAATTCTTCCCAGCTGCTCTCGGCAATTTGACCGACTAAGTAGCCAGCCGTAATGTACATCAAATTTTGATACTGATAGACACTCCGCAATTCATGATTAGGTTCGAGATACTGTAAGCGCTCAACTATTTCTTTACGAGTGAAAGGACTGTTATACCAGATAGCATCGTGACCGGGTAAGCCAGAACGATGAGTGACTAGGTCACGGAGAGTCATGTGTTCACTAGCATAGGAATCGTATAGTTTAAATGTGGGCAGATAATGTCTAACTGGTTTATCCCAATTTAATTTTCCTCGCTGAGCCAAGATGCCCATAGCCATTGTGGTAAACGCTTTAGTGCAAGACCCAATCGCAAAGAGGGTTTTAGAGGTTACTTTTAAGCCTTTTTCTACATCCCTAAAACCAAAGCCCTCACAAAAGATGATCTGGCTATCGTGAACAATAGCGACTGCCAGCCCTGGGACTTTCCACTCTTCCATTCTCTGGTTAATAAAATCACTCAGACCTTCCATTAGTTGCTCTCCATTGATGTTAATTTCAGAAGTTTCGACGCCAGTTGCTCATCTGACTCCCCACACTTCCCACACTTCCCACACTCCTCCCACACTTCCCACACTTCCCACACTCCTCCTACTCCCCTTTCCCCAACTCCTCCTTGTCCTGTTTATTGATAATCACTTAATTTCCCCATGGCAAATTAAGTGAAGCGGGTCACCATTGGCGGTAAAATTAGATAAGATAGGTATATCTACTAGAGAAAAATTACTTATGGCTAGTGGTAAATCCCAGACTCCCGCAACTCTGTCTTACCGCGAATTGCAAATCATCGAACATGTAGCGGCTGGTTTAACCAATCTCGAGATCGCCCAGGAGCTGGCAATCAGTAAGCGCACTGTTGATAATCATATCAGTAACATTCTGACCAAAACCTGCACTGATAACCGGGTTGGTTTGGTTCGTTGGGCCTTAAAGTGGGGCAAAGTTTGCTTGAATGATGTCAATTGCTGTCCTTTACCAGCCCCTGGTCAAACCCAGTGATACCAATCACTCATCCAGTCCCGGAGATTATTGAATCATTACTTACTGATAGTTTTCAGAACTGATAGCTTTGAGAGTCGGCTTGATGCTAGGATTAGGAAGTTTTGCTCAGGTTTATTTAATTAAGTTGGTTTAACTAATTTTATTTTTTAAAGCCACCAGTTCAGCACCTCAGGGGCTCTCTTAACCGCCCAGCTACAGAGCAAGAAACCCATGATTATGTAAGTCACACTGGCATAATTAGTTTAGTTGTCCAGGATGACTTCTAGGCTTTTGGCTGACTGCTGATCACTCAAAGCTGATCACTCAAAGCTGATCACTCAAAGCTGATCACTCAAAGCTGATCACTCAAAGCTGATCACTCAAAGCTGATCACTCAAAGTTGACCGCTCAAGGTATATCTTAAGTATATCTTAAGATATACCTTGAGCGATCGCGGGCAATCTTTCTCTAGGATGTCCCATACCTGTTTCGGGGTTAGGGTAGATCTCGTAGATATCTAGACTGCTATTCCTTTCGTTCCACTACTACTTTCAATCGAGCCGCCAATGCCCCGATCGCTCCCAGGGCGACTAACCAAGGAGCCAAGAAAATAGCAGTAAATCCTCCTAATACGCCAAAAGTTAGCGGAATCTCCAACAAAATCCGATCCTGCTCATTTTTGATCATAATTCGGCGAATATTCCCCTGATTAATTAGGTCTTTAACTTTGTCAATCAGGTCATTACCACTAATACTGAATTCTTCGACACTGACCTTTGGTTGAACATCTGCCTCTACGGAATTGGAGTGATTGTTAATTTGTTGATCAGTTGGTTCATTCATGGTAAGCTGCTAAGGCACCGGCTTGGTCATTATGGTCATTACTTTTCTACATTAGCTCGAAAATAATTGTTAGTGTTGATACAAAATGCTAGAAGACTGGTGGTAAAGCATTTTGGGTTTTATAATATATATTCGAGATGTTCGTTCTATAATTGTTTGACACCGCTGTGACTAAAACCCCCCTACCCCTTAGTATCGGCGACCAGAGGGACCAAGCGACCCAACAACCGGACGCTTTGGGACGTTTTGGTAAATTTGGTGGCAAGTATGTTCCAGAAACCTTGATGCCTGCTCTAAGTGAACTAGAGCAGTCTTTTGAGCAATACCGTAATGACCCGGATTTCCAACAGGAACTACAACAACTGCTGCGAGACTATGTGGGACGTCCTAGTCCTCTGTATTTTGCTGAACGTCTGAGTAACTACTATACCAAATCTGATGGTAGTGGACCACGGATTTATTTAAAACGGGAAGATTTAAATCACACCGGTGCTCACAAGATTAATAATGCTCTGGCTCAGGTATTGCTAGCCCAGCGCATGGGTAAGCGGCGCATCATTGCTGAAACGGGAGCGGGTCAGCATGGTGTGGCTACCGCAACAGTATGTGCTCGATTTGGTCTCGAATGCGTCATTTATATGGGCGTTCAGGACATGGAACGGCAATCCCTGAATGTGTTTCGGATGCGGCTACTGGGAGCAACGGTGCAACCGGTATCGGCTGGGACTGGTACTCTCAAGGATGCTACCTCGGAAGCGATTCGAGATTGGGTGACAAATGTGGAAACTACTCACTATATCCTTGGGTCAGTGGCAGGTCCTCATCCTTACCCAAAAATGGTACGGGATTTCCATGCTGTGATTGGCCAGGAAACTCGCGCTCAATGCTTGGAAAAGTGGGGCGGTTTGCCGGATATTTTGTTAGCTTGTGTCGGAGGTGGCTCCAATGCCATGGGCCTGTTCCATGAGTTTGTTAATGAACCCTCTGTGCGGCTGATTGGAGTAGAAGCAGCAGGCGCTGGTGTAGATTCTGCTAAACATGCGGCTACTCTAACTAAGGGACGACCAGGAGTGTTGCACGGGGCAATGAGTTATTTGCTCCAAGATCAGGATGGTCAGGTGCTCGAAGCTCACTCGATTAGTGCTGGATTGGACTATCCTGGTGTTGGTCCAGAGCATAGCTATTTGAAGGATAGCAGTCGGGCAGAGTATTATAGTGTTACAGACAAAGAAGCGGTGGCTGCGTTTCAACGCTTGTCTCAGCTGGAGGGAATTATACCGGCACTGGAAACATCTCATGCGATCGCATATCTCGAAACTCTGTGTCCCCAACTCAGTGGTAATCCCCAGATAGTGATTAACTGTTCCGGTCGGGGTGATAAGGATGTGCAAACTGTTGCTAAATTTATGTCAGCTCAGACCTCGAAAGATTAAGAAAATAAAAAATACATAGGAAATGTGGACTGTCAAGGGTAAATTGTAAACTACGATACAGTAATTCCTAGAAATTAGAGCCCAGCTTTTAGCCAGCCTGCTCATGCCAACACCATTGCTCAAGATTAGTTTGGGAATGCTGATCTTTGCTGTGGAATTAACCCAAGTTTTTATCAAGGGTGGTTAACTCTAGTAACCACTGTGATTTATTTGCTAGTTATGGTGCTATAACATCGCTTTACAGCGATAACTAAAACTACTAACTGACACTACTAACTGACACTACTAACTAACACTACCGGTAGTGGTTAGTCTCAGTGGTTACTGTCATCTTAACGAATAACTATGCCGTAGACCTTCTGATCATGGGAACAGAAACGGTACCCCATAGGAGCATCGAATAAACCAAATCCTGGGAGTTATCCCTAACAATACTATCGCATCAATACTATCGCATCAAACATTATCCCATCCAACAAACTTCTAGAACCTACAACCTATAACCTTTGAACCAATGACCAACACAACTGTAATTGAAGAATTGAAGGATTTTCAAGTTTGCGATCGCGATTTACCCGAATCTATATGCCAAGAGTATCTAAGGGCAGATTCCCTCGCCGTGGATACGGAAACCATGGGACTGATTTACCAACGCGATCGCTTATGTCTTGTACAGCTGTGTGATCCACAAGGACGAGTCACCTTTGTCCGCATTGACAAAGGACAAACAGAAGCACCCCGATTAAAACAGTTGTTAGAAGCGACTAATGTGCTCAAAGTGTTTCACTTTGCTCGGTTTGATGTCGCTATGCTCATGCAAAATCTCGGTATTGAAGTCAATCCTGTATTCTGCACCAAGATTGCTAGTAAGTTAGCCCGCACTTATACTAGTAGCCATGGTCTCAAAGAGTTGGTCAAAGAGCTAGAACGGATAGATTTGGATAAAAGTGCTCAGAGTTCTGACTGGGGTAATGTTGCTAACCTCTCCGATGAGCAGTTGGAATACGCTGCTAATGATGTACGCTACTTGTTAAATGTGCGGCAAAAACTGATCAATATGCTGCAACGGGAAGACCGGTGGGAATTAGCTCAACAGTGCTTTGAGGCGTTACCGACTATGGTATCTCTCGATTTGTTGCACTATCGAGATGTATTTGAACATTGAACAATCGGCGTTGGTGAATCTTCTTTTGAATAGGAGTAGAGTGGGCATCCTGCCCGCCTGGGAATATATTGAAACTGGCAAGATGCCAGTTCCACCAAGATGCCCGTTCCACCAAGATGCCCGTTCCACCAAGATGCCCGTTCCACCAAGATGCCCGTTCCACCAAGATGCCCGTTCCACAAAAGTCTTAAAATCATTCCATTATTAAGCAACGCCGAATAATCAGAGACTGTTCAGAAAGTAGATATTAAAACACTGATTAGTCCCTGACTATTGGTGGGTTACCGGAGATAGCTCCTACAGTCTCGTTGCCT
This sequence comes from Moorena sp. SIO1F2, assembly GCF_010672755.1. Lineage (NCBI taxonomy): Bacteria > Bacillati > Cyanobacteriota > Cyanophyceae > Coleofasciculales > Coleofasciculaceae > Moorena > Moorena sp. SIO1F2. Next base: position 1,562 of record NZ_JAAHFV010000277.1, on the reverse strand, counting down.
AACTTAACCGATGCCAGGAGCTAAGCAAAGTTTAACAAACAGTTTCCAAGCTCTAAAATCCAACTTAAACTAGTAGAGGGGGGTGTGACCCATAGCCCCTCCAGGAGATACCAGTGAAACGTATGTTTAGTTGGAAACGTGCCCAAATCCCCTTGTGTTTGGGTGCTTTTTTGATATCAGTACTGATTAGCCTATTAACCATAGCACCTAGTCAAGCACAATCTCAGGCAACTAAAACCTTGCCGCGATTGGAGATTACCCAAGGATGGCACTATCTCTGGGGTGATGTTTCTATCAATAACCTCCATAATGCCAAGCTTTGTCCTAAGCTCGAGATTTCCAACGGCGACCCTTGCTGGAAAGAATTTACGTTTCCAGAAAGACTATGGAAGTCACCGCAAGATCAACAGCAAAACAATGTTTGGTTAGGGGTTAGGTTACCAGAGGGTAAATTGCAATCTCCCACTCTTTATCTCGGAGCAGTTCCCAATATACTAGAAGCTTATTTAGATGAGCAACTGATTTATACCCGATTATCCCCTAACTCATTGCCTCCAGGTCATGGTGAAGGGTATCAATGGCCAATTGTTCCTCTTGATTCAAATTTTTCCGGCAAATCATTGTTCATTAATGTTTATGTCGGTGGTGAGCAGTCTATTTACATCGGTTTTTTCGACCGGATAGTTATTGGTTCTAAATTTAACGTAATTCGGTGTTTATTCAAAGACGAAATAAGCACTATTTTAGGCTGCATTTTTATTTTAATTGGGCTGTGGTTTAGTTTAACCTGTGTATTCCGGTCTCAAGATAAACGATTGATTCTAGCCTTTGCATTATTAGCCATAGCTGGTGGCATTTACAACCTTAGCCAATCAACCATTGTTCCCTTATTATTTAAGGATTCAATGAATTGGGAGTATAGTCGATATACGGCTTTTTGTTTTCTTCCTATTCTGAGCCTGATTGGTTTTGAACAAATATTTGGTTCAGGGTATTTTTCCATCATCCAGCGGTTATGGCAAATTCACATAATTTATTCCGTAATTTCTTTAGGATTAATTTTTATCTACAACAGTTCCTGGTTGTATGAGATATATATTGATCACTACCTGCTCCTGGCTAGTACAATAATTTTATTGATCCATGCTATTCCTATAGCTATTAATAAGAGAAACTATTCTGCGAAAATATTTAGTTTAGGATTATCTATCCTGGCTATAACAGCAATGCATGATATTTTAGTTTATCGCTTTGAACCGGAAAGTTGGTATCAACGATTCTATCCTTGGGGAATGTTGCTGTTTATCCTATCCTTAGGATTAATTTTAGAACGACGATTTGCTGAAACCAGGCGACTGCTAAAGGAATATAACCAGAAACTAGAAACCAAGAATGCTGCTCTTCAGGAAATGGATCAGCTCAAAAATGAATTCTTAGCTAATACATCTCATGAACTGAAAACACCTCTGAATGGCATTATCGGCATCGCTGAATCTCTGATTGATGGAGCAACAGGTGAGTTATCCCAGTCAACAGCATCTAATCTTTCTCTGATTGTCTCA
>NZ_JAAHFV010000276.1:0-8834 GCF_010672755.1 Moorena sp. SIO1F2 | reverse complement strand
TGGTGGCAAGTGTGGGAAGTGTGGGAAGTGTGGGGAGGGTGGGAAGTCTGGGGAGATAGGGAGATGGGGAGATGGGGAGATGAGGAGATGAGGAGATGGGTAATTGGTAGCGAAGCAACCGTTAACCTTTGACCAACCTTTGACCAACCTTGGCCAAAAGGCCACGCTACGCGAACGACCAACCTTGGCCAAAAGGCCACGCTACGCGAACGACTAACCTTGGCCAAAAGGCCACGCTACGGAACCTGCAACCTTGGCCAAAAGGCCACGCGTGCGCGTTCAACCCAACCTGCAACCTTCAACCTGCAACCTTAAACCTTCGTAGGATACTCTTGAATGTTCTCATCAAAAAACCCGGTCAAGACCGGGAAAATTGCTGAAAAACCAATCAACTTACCAAAGCTTGGCTTTATTACAAAAAATCGTGGAATGTTTGGAAGCCCCGTCTATGAACGGGCAGGGTGCTGACCCTTGATGACCTTTAGACTGAAAAGAGAAAACACTCCCACACCTTGTACCCTTTTTTGAGATCCTAAAAGGTCATCAATTATTAACATTCCCAGACTAGGGCCAGCTCAGAAACCTTCTATGTGACTATCTGATAATGTTACAGGTGAGGGGGCAAGCGGCATAAACCGGAGTCTGGATCAGATCAGGCTCGCCATGTAGCCAATTTAACCAACGAACTTCCTGAGGATGAACCCCCTTAAAGGTTAAGACTCCTGCACCTAATACCACTGCTAAAACATTTACTCCAATCAAACTCCCTGCTACGAGTAATACAGCACTAACCGGCAGAATCGATTGTAGAGCGATCGCTAACAAAGAGCCGGTGGTCACCATCAATACAATCAACGGAAAACCGACAACCAGTAAGCAAACTGCCAAGGTAAATGCCCAAATTAAAAAGCTTTTGACCACTGCTAATGAATCAGTTTGTGTCAAGCTTTGACTTGTGGTTAATGCCATGGTGTTTTCTCCAGTAATCATTAAAAAAAATGAATTGACAGTGTCTGCCCTTGATTGACAGGGTCTGTCCTTGAGTAAATTCTTTGATTTGAAATTTTCTAGGTGAGTTCAAGTATAGGTAAAATTTTGATGAAGATGAACCTTTTGTCAAAAAAGTTTACAGTCAACTCGTCCGACCTATGTATCAAAATTGTTACAATCGTTAAAAGCCGGAAATTATTGGTTATCTTAAGACAGACCGATAATCTACCATTAGACAGATGAATCAATTTTTCATCGCTGATACATAGACCGAAGATATAGACCCAATCAGTTATAGCGTTATAGTTAGAGTTATATAGACCGAATCAGTTATAGAGTCGCAAGAACAAGAAAGGGAGCTAGGGTCGGGCATCGGATCAGGATGGGTGAGGGTTTGAATCCGATTTGCTTAACATTTGTTATAATTTGCTTAATATATATTATCCAAATTGAGGAGTTTTATCATATTAAGCATAATTACTGATAATTACGCATAATTACTCATATTAGGTATTTGTGATTAGGTATTTGTGATTAAGACTTCCCCCCCGTCCCTTGGTCAACCCTAATCTTAGGGGTGCTTTGAATCTTAGGGGCGCTTTGCTTGCGCCCTCACGGCTTGGTCTGGGCCCTCACGGTGATCTTAAATCTGGTTTTGAGCAGGGGAGAGGGTTTTAGAGTTTTTGCTGCTTACTCAAAAATAAACAATCACAAACAATAACAAACAATTAGATGGTGACAGCTAAGGAATTTCAAAACATACATAGTCCTATAAACACATCACCTCATCACCATTTATAGCTCGAAGACATGAAATTAGTGTATAGCGTTTCTTATACTTATCAGGTACACTCAATTTTCCTACCCCGACTCCCTACTGCCGACTCCCTACTCCCTACTCCCTACTCCCTACTTCCTACTCCCTACTCCCTACTCCCTACTCCCTACTGCCATTAACCCAGGACGAAAATCCCTTACCTAAGGTAGAACTGTTATAAGTTATACTCAACCCTAACTGTTGGGAAAACTTAATGTAAGAGTTTGTAAAATAAATTCTCGTAGCCCAACTGTAGTTGGTAGTTGAAAGATGACAGACCCACAGCGTTCACCCCGCATTGCACCAGCACCACCGCCTTTGAATGTAGCGTCTAGACCAGTATCTGCTCAAGCCAATCAATCAAGACCTGCACAACCAAGAGCCATGGCTCCAAGAAGCCGTCAAGCCGGTGCCCCAGTAGCCTCACGCCCTCGCCCTGTGGCCACAGCAGCTCAGAATTCAGCCACTAAGGTCCAAGCCAAACCATCCGCCAATCAGCACCAGCAGACACCCAGTAACATCGGTCTGCCTCCTGGACAGTCAAGCTTAGAAAGCATTGTCCGTCAGGCCTTTGAGAAAGGAATTTCTGATATTCATCTAGGTGTTGGTGAAACTCCCCGTTTCCGGAATCGTGGGGAAATGGAGCCAACGGAGTATCCAGTCACAGATCAGGCAACATTTAGCTGTTGGCTCAAGGAAATACTGACTGATGAAGAAATCCGACGCTTTAGAGAAGAGTTGGAATTTGATGGGGCAACTCAGTACGAGTTTAGTCGGGTCAGGATTAATATCTTCGATAGTCTTCTTGGTCCTGCCATGGTCTTGCGGATTATTCCCCTGAAGATATTGACCCTTGAGCAGTTGCGGTTGCCTGCAATCCTGAAAGATGTCTGTCACTACCATAAAGGTCTCATTTTGGTCACCGGTCCGACAGGTTCCGGAAAATCTACCAGCATGGCCGCCATGATAGACTATATGAACAAAGAGATGCCGCGACATATAATTACCATTGAAGACCCCATTGAATTTATCCACCAAAGTCGGAAATCTCTGATTAAACAGCGGGAAGTAGGAATGCATACCCGTAAATTTGACCGGGCCTTGAAAGCTGCTTTGCGGGAAGACCCCGATGTGATTCTGATTGGGGAAATGCGAGACCGAGAAACAGTCAATACAGCTCTGAAGGCTGCTCAAACTGGTCATTTGGTCATGGGTACTTTGCATACCAACAGTGCGGTCAAAACCATTGAGCGGATTCTCAATCTCTACAATCCAGAAGAACAGCCTCCCATGCGGGTGGCTATATCAGAAGCCCTAGTGGCAGTGATTTCCCAAGGGTTGTGTCGTACTACCGATGGCAAGCGTGCTGCTTTCCATGACATCCTGATTAATACTGAATCCATTAAGGATTACATCCTCAAGGGCAAATACGAAGAAATTGAACAACTGATGGCGGACAGTGAATTTGACGGTATGGTTACTGTAAATAAATCCTTGTTCGCTCTTTACCAAGAGGGGCGTATTACTGAGGAAACTGCCTTGGAAAAGTCACCCACTCCCAACGAGATCGCAATGATGTTGCGCGGTCGGATCTAGGGATTAGCCACACTTGTATTAGGGATTAGGAATTAGGGATCAACACTTAACCCCTAATTCCTAATCCCTAACCCCTAAAACCATTACCTAAAACCTAACACTTAAAGTATTAAAATAATTTTGACATAGTACTAGCATATGCTGGATGAAACCCCCTCGCCCCAACTGTTTAAAGGTATTGCTATATTTACACCAGGGGAAGATCTAGTATATAGCATTGACTTTAATAAGCAGAGTCACTGGCATCTGCATCTGTGTGCGAGTTTACAGGAAATACTGGGGTTACCAGAGCCACCTCATTTTTTAGTCCCGGGATATACTGCCACCATTGATCGGTGGATGGACTCTCAAACCAATCAGTTGCGCATGTCAGCAGAAATTCATTGGTTGGTGCAACATCATCAGGCATTGTTAAATGCAGTATTTGGCACAGACAACCTGATTTGGCAAGTAGCCCCTTGGGAGGAAGAGTCCTGTGACCCGGCGGTGCTAGAAACTTATCGCAATCAGTTTCCCCAACTCTGGGAAAACCATGACTTGATCCTGCGCATTGACCGCCCAGAGCCATTATCCTACTGCGATACAGAAGACGTTTTGCCAGAAAGGGTTACTAACCAAAACTCTGGCAGATCTTCACCTCAGGAGCATTTGAGAGCTATGGAAAAGCTGCCCGTTTTATCTAAGTCTACCACTGATAGTACAGACTCACTGACTGTCACCGATGTCACCAAACCTGATTCTTTATCCAGGATATCCTTGCCTGATGTGTCTCACTCCCAGGCACAACCTACCCATAGCTATGTCCTGCGTTTGTTCGTTTCCGGACATAGTACAGAAACTGAGTATACTCTCAAGAGTCTATACCAGTTGTTAGAGAATCATTTAGGTCATCCCTATACCCTAAAAATTATTGATGTTTTCAAGCACCCAGAACTGGCAGAAACTGATCAGATCTCGGCTACACCAACACTACTCAGAGTATGGCCCGAGCCTGTCCGGCGGATTATCGGTGATTTGAATGATATTGATCAGGTATTGCAGAGATTAACCAGCAATATAGTTAACTCCTCAGCACTTAAGCAATAAGCTTTTAATCGGTAATTTTAATCGGTAATAGCTAATATAGCAGTTCTCAATTTGGTATTGAGAACTGCTATATGTTACTTTTGTTTAGCAGCAGCTTTCTTTTTGGTCTTTTTGGTCTTTTTGCTAGCATTGGCAGCTTTTTTAGCCGCTTTGGCCGCAGCGATCGCTTTTAACCGAGCTTCTTCTTTTTCCTGGGCAATCTTTTCGAGATAGTAGTGGTAATCTCCCAGATAGGTGCAGAATTCGCCATCCCGAATTTCCACAATTTTGTTTGCCACTTTCGAGATAAAATAGCGGTCGTGGGAAACAATAATTACTGTACCATCATAGGCCGCGAGTGCTTCCTCCAACATTTCTTTGGCTGGGATATCCAGGTGATTAGTAGGCTCATCCAGAATTAGTAAATTAGCGGGAGAAAGGAGCATTTTGGCTAAGGCCAGGCGGGCTTTTTCGCCTCCACTAAGGGACTCAACCTTTTTATATACCGTGTCCCCAGTAAACAGAAACCGTCCCAATAGGGTACGCACTTCCTGATTTTTCCAGTCTGGGACTTCATCATGGATGGTTTCCATGACCGTTTTGCTTAATTCTAGGGCTTCTGCTTGATTCTGCTCAAAGTAACCAGGAATGACATTGTGTTTGCCCAGTCCTACTATTCCTTCTGTGGGCGGTTCCATTCCCATGATCATCCGGAGTAAGGTGGATTTACCGCAACCATTGGGACCGATGAAGGCTATGCGATCGCCCCGTTCAATCAACAAGTCTGCTCCCAGAAATAAAATCTTGTCATCATAGTCATGGACTAAATCCTTGATTTTGACTACCTCAAGACCACTACGAGGGGCATCAGGGAATTGGAATTTGAGGGTTTTGAGATTAGCAGTCGGGGCTTCTATCCGTTCAGTTTTTTCTAATTGTTTCTCTCGGCTTTTGGCTTGGGTAGACCGGGTTGCACTAGCACGGAAACGCTCAATAAAGGCTTGCTGCTTCTCTATTTCCTTTTGTTGACGCTCGTAGCTACTCAGTTGAGCTGCCTGCATCTCGGCTTTCTGCTGCAGATAAGCTGAGTAATTGCCTAGGTAGGTAGTCGAGACACCCCGTTCGGTTTCTACAATTTGGGTGCAGAGGCGGTCAAGAAACTCCCGGTCGTGAGATACTATTACCATTGGGGTCTTCAGACCCTTGAGATACTTTTCTAACCATTCGATGGTTTCCAAGTCAAGATGGTTAGTCGGCTCGTCCATCAGTAGGACGTCTGGCTTCTGGAGCAGGATTTTGCCTAAACTCATGCGCATTTGCCAGCCACCACTGAAAGCACTCACTAAGCGATCGCTATCCTGTGGCTCAAATCCCATCTCTGGCAAGATCTTGTCAATTTTTGCTTGTAAGCCATAACCATCAAGGGCTTCAAATTGGCGCTGCCACCTATCTAGCTTTCTAATCAGTCCTTCTAATTCTGCTTCATCAGCCATTTCCATGGCGTTTTGCACTTGTAGCATTTCCTCGTGTACGTGGTTAGCTTCCTTAAATACCGTCCAGAATTCTGCTGAGACCGTGCGGGTTGGGTCTACTTCAAATTCTTGGGTGAGGTAAGCGATATGAAGACTGGCAGGACGGATAACAACGCCGCTGGTGGGTTCCATCTCTCCAGCAATAATTTTCAGTTGGGTAGATTTCCCGGCACCATTGACGCCAACTAAGCCAATGCGATCGCCTGGTTTAACTTCCCAGTTGACATCCTTTAGAACTTCGCCAGTGGGGTATACTTTACTAATGTGTTCGAGTCGCAGCATTAAGATGTCTCCAAGGAAAATTTTAGCTGGGGACTTTTAGTCCTGATCCCAAGTTGCTGTCGGGTTGACTACAGAAGTTTGGTTGACAGGGATGCCCCTTTTCTTTTGACCATTAGTCCTTCTCAGTTTTCCCGTCTACAGCAGATTATCCCTGGAAACCGCCACCTACAGTAGACCTCTTGCATCAATGGTGCCAAGCCCCGATTATCCCCTGCCCAGACTTGGGGAGCTAGGGGGGCAAAAGGATGATTGATGCAATAAGTCTAGTGATAGAGTTTACGATCCAGGATGTTTTCGGTTATCGTAACAAAAATTAATCATGTCTGGTAGTACCCGAAAGTCAAGGGAATAGGGAACTTCAGCTCGGGTAACCGGGAACATTAATCTACTCTGTCAGCAGAATCCCCGCGTCTAATGACCGGGGAGTATCAACTAAGATTCCCGTTCCGCCAACTCCATCCAACGCTCAGTTGCTGTATCAATTTCCTGAGTCAATGCCTCTAAGGTCTGATAAAGTTTCTGGACTTCACTGGTGTTTTTGGGAGGGGATTGATAAAGGGTTTTCTCCAACTCAGCTTTCTGAGCTTCCAGTTGGGGAATCTGACTTTCGAGTTGATCAAATTCCCGCCTTTCCCAATTAGACAGCCGACGGGGTTTGCTATTACTCGATGATTTTTTATTGGACGCCTCGACCTTAGAGGATTCAGGCTTTTTACTTTGAGTCTGAGCCATCTGTTGGGCTAGTTTTGCCTCTTCTTCTCGCTTTTTATCGATATAAAGGGAATAATTACCAGGATACTGACGTATGTTACCCTCAGATTCAAAGGCAAAGATTTTATCGACGGTGCGGTCTAGGAAATAGCGGTCGTGGGAGACTATAATCACACAACCATTAAACCCCTCTAGATACTCTTCCAGTACAGCTAGGGTTTGTACATCTAAATCATTAGTGGGCTCGTCAAGAATAAGTACATTGGGAGAACTCATCAGTACTTGCAACAGAAACAAGCGACGTTTCTCACCACCGGAAAGCTTATGAATTGGTGCATACTGTTGGTTGGGAGGAAATAAGAAACGCTCCAGCATCTGTGAGGCAGTAATCAATGTGCCATCAGCGGTTGTGACATACTCTGCTACGTCTTTTAGGTAATCAATTACTCGCTGATTTTGATTAAGAGCTTCGAGCAAATCCTCTGAATGCTGGTCAAAGTAACCGATATAAATGGTAGACCCAATTTCAACGTTACCAGAATCGGGCTGAATGCGTGCAGTAATAATATCCATTAGGGTAGATTTCCCTACCCCATTCCCACCTATGATGCCAACTCGGTCATCTGGACTAAATTCGTAGGTAAAATCTTTGACCAGAATTCTACCGTCATAGCCTTTAGAAACATTGTCTAACTCAATGACTTTCTTGCCAATTCGACGACCAGGGGTAGAAATTTCCACTTTACCCTGAGCTTGTTTAAACTCCTTGGCTTGCATGTCGTGAATACGGTCAATTCGAGCTTTTTGCTTGGTACTGCGAGCCTTTGGCCCCCGTTTGAGCCATTCTAACTCTCGGCGCAATACCCCTTGATGTTTCCGTTGAGTGCTGATGGCTGATTCTTCAGCTAAAGCTTTTTTCTCTAAATAGTAGGAATAGTTGCCAGAGTATGTATACAGGTCTCCCCGGTCAATTTCGATAATGCGGTTGGTGACCTGGTCTAGAAAATAGCGGTCGTGAGTAATCAGTAATATTGCTCCACGATAACTATTCAGGTAACTCTGTAACCACTCTACGGACATAGCATCGAGATGGTTTGTGGGCTCATCCATTAACAATACTTCTGGTTCCGCTAGCAAGGCGGCTGCTAATGCAATCCGTTTACGATAGCCACCAGACAACTGACCAATGGGAGCCTCAAAATCAACTATTCCTAATTTACTTAGAATAATTTTTGCCTTTGTTTCCAGTTCCCAAGCTCCTGTAGCATCCATCTGCTGGGTTACACTTGAGAGCTGTGCTAGCAGTTGGTTATCTTCGGGATTGTGAGCCAATTTATGGGAAAGTTCTTCATAGTCACGAATCAGATTCATCTGCTGACCACTATCAGCAAATACTTGCTCCAAAACCGTGTTATTGTCATCTAAGTAGGGTTGTTGGGGTAAGTAAACAATTTTAGTTTTGGGATTAATGGAGAGTTGACCAGCATCAATGGGCTCAAGACCAGCAATTATTTTTAATAGGGTCGATTTGCCTGAACCATTAGTGCCAATTAGACCAACTTTATCCATAGGATCTAGACTAAAGCTAGCTTCTTTCAGGATTTCTTTAATCCCAAAGTCTTTGCGAACGGATTGTAGGGTGAAAATACTCATGGAAACTTTATAGGAAAGGGAATAGGGAGTAGAGAGTAGGAAGTAGGGAGTAGGGAATAGGGAGTAGGGAGTAGGGAACAGAAATATGTCTTATATCAAGTCTGGTTGAATACCATAATTAAGGGGCGGGGGCGCGGGGAGATGGGGAGATGGGGAGATGGGGAGATGGGGAGATGGGGAGATGGGGA
>NZ_JAAHFV010000275.1:0-8867 GCF_010672755.1 Moorena sp. SIO1F2 | reverse complement strand
ATCAAATCTTGAAGCTGGAGGATATCCTCGCGATAGAATTCAATCAATTGCTTCCGCACTGCTGGTGATAACTTAGGTTTCCCACGATTTAAATATCTAATCTTGTTAACTAGTTTATCCCTTAGGCTAGTAGGAAGCAATGGACTCAGAATTGATTTAACTGGGTGCGGTTGGCTCAAAAATGATTCCAACGCTTTGTTCTTGGGAAGGCGAGGAGCTTGCCTAACTTTTTCAGATATATCTGGGGTAAAGGTATCGTCTATCTCCAAAAAACCAAACATATCTTTCAGCATACCTAGAGGATTATTCTTCAAATCTTCGTATAGATAAACCTTAATCTGGCTTTTTTCAAACACATCATAATAACGCTTCATTTGGACATAGTAAAGTCCCTGGTGTTTATAGTGCCAGAAAGACCACCAGTTATTTTGAATGCGCTCCTCTTCTTGGGCAAGAGCCTCAGCAAAATCCAATGGTTCGCGCTCTTGCTTGAGTAAATGTAAATAGTTGGAATAGGCTCTTTCTGCTGGATCTCGAAGAATGGCGATCAGTTTGGCTTTAGGAATGTAGTACTTTATGCGTTCAACAGATTTCGCAATGTAGAGATAACTTGTAGATGCTTCACCAATAGCTACTTGATTAGTTACCTTTTTAAAGAGGGCACGATAGGCGTCAATATCAGTGACCATGAAATCAGCTTCTTTTTCATCTCCTAACCCACGAAAATCTAAATTTTCCCCTTCAAAAGCAAAAAACCTAGGTTCCTTGGCAGGACTCATGTAGATTTGCGGATGCTGCTTTAGATATCGATAAATTGAAGTAGTTCCAGCCTTAGCTGCACCTAGGATTAAAAAGTTGGGCATTGTCATGAGTCTATCTATTTATAGCAAGTCTTATACCCATGAGGTACAAATCTCTGGGTTTGAGGGAACAGGGAGCAGGGAGCAGGGAGCAGGGAGCACAGAGCAGGGAGCACAGAGCAGGGAGCAGGGAGCAGGGAAGAGGGAGCAGGGAGTAGAGAAGAGGGAAGAAGGATAAAATCCAGTGTACTTGATAGTGATGCAAACTGCCGTAGCAGACTGTCTATAGCAAAGGGAATCGGGAATCGGGAATCGGGAACAAAAATTATTACTATTGATTTCGGCTCCCTATATCCCTTGGTTATCTCTATTATCTAGTAGAACCCTTACCCATCTCTGTAACCCTAGCTAACATTATTTTACAAAACTTTACATCAATGGCGAGAAAGTATAGGTATAATAAATTCTGTTATTATTCCGTGCAGTAATAATTAGTATTGCTACTAGCAATAGCAGCTTCAAGCGACTATTAATCAAAAGTCAGTTGTCAGCAATCAGCAGTCAGCTGTTAGCTTAAAATAAACCCCACGTAGCGTACGCCAATGGGCAAGCTGATAACTGATAACTGATAGCTGAAGCTAACTAACCCTCCCCAAGATCAAGAGAACAAATCCCATGGCATTAGATGTCTTAAAACGCAATAACACTCAGTTAGGTTTAGCCCTATGCTTAGCCATTAGTGGAGCGTACGCATTTTCAGTAAACCAAGCTAATGCTCAGATTACTCCTGATACTACCTTGCCCCAGGGGGAAAGGTCTTTGCTAGACCTGGGCTCGGGTCAGGTAAATGGGGAAATTGTTGATCTCATTAAGGGAGGAGCAATCCGAGATATCAATTTGTTCCACAGTTTCCTAGAATTTAATGTGGGAAACGGAAAAAGCGTTTATTTTGCTAATCCAGCTGGGATTGAAAATATTATTTCTCGGGTAACTGGTGGGAAGGCCTCTAATATTTTTGGCACCTTGGGTGTCAATGGTGGCGCGAATTTGTTCTTGATTAATCCCAAGGGGATTTTGTTTGGGCAGAATGCCAAGCTGGATGTATCGGGTTCCTTTGTGGGCACCACTGCTGATGGGATTGGGTTTGGAAATCAAGGAGTGTTTAGTGCGTCTAATCCAGAGCCTCCCTCACCATTATTGACGGTTAATCCTAATGTGTTCTTCTTTAATCAAATTCCCGGTAATATGAATCGTGGTAGTATTACCAGTCAAGCTAAGTTAGAGAAGCTAGCCGTTGATAACCTGTTGTTGCTTGGTGGTGATGTTGAGGTTATCGAAGATAGTAAGATATCCACCAATCAAGGTGGGAATATTCTATTAGCGGGATTGAGCGCAGCAGAAGGACAAGTAGCATTAACTAGAGACGGTAACAAGCTGGGTTTAGATTTTCCCGATGGCGTCAAGAAAGGGAATGTTGTAGTTAAGGATAGCGCTATAGAAACCTTGGTGCCAGAAGATAGCAATGTTGATGGTGGTGAGATTAGGATTATTGCTGATTCTGTGGAAGTAGAAACTTCCAACAATGATCAGGGGATTGTTACGATAACTGATAAGAATGGCAATAAAAGTGGTGATATAATAATAACAGCTGATAACTCAGTATCGATTAATTCTACTCCTGAGCAAGACCGTCAGGGAATCTTTACGATCACAAAGGAAGAAGGTGGAGAAGCAGGTCAAATCACTATCGATGCTGGCTCGTTGACACTAAACAATTCTCAAATAGCTCAGGGAATCTCCACTATCAATGATGTAAATGATCAGAATGCAGGTGGGATTTCTATAACAACTGATTCACTTGTGATTATTGATCCTATTCAGGGAAGTCAGGATGGAGGCTTGACCTTAACTGATGACGGAACAGGTGAACCAGGAGGAAGTATAATAACAAGCGTAGATGCTGTTGGCGGAAACATTACCATCACTACGACTAACATTGTAGTATCGGAAAACGAACCTACCATTCAAACAGACCAAGCTAATCAGGGACAAGATAGCAGTGCTGGGGATGTATCATTAGAGGTTAATGGTAATGTTACTCTCGCTGATAATACCAGACTTGATATCGAAGCTGAAAAGGATCAGGATATCCCCTCGGACGATGAAAAGATTAATGATATCTTTGCCAATACTGAAACAGCCAAAGATGGAAACATCGCTATCACCCTGCAAGGCTTATTGATAAATTTCAGGTTACAGGAAGGTCGGACTCCATTTAATGATATTTCTGCTATTAGTTTTACGGGGGATTTGTCTTTATCTGGGTTGTTGGAGATCAATGGTAAGCTTAATTCTACTCAGGATCCTGGCAACTTACCAATATCACTAGTTAACCCCTCGTAATTAATTGTTGCTAACTGTCCCAGGAGTGGAAAAGTAGCGCTAACTGAACCAAACAGGATCGACAAAGTTACTTCTACTCCTACCTCTGAAGTCAGTTACTTGCCCATGAGAGGAAAACGCCCCACTGCCAATACTCCTACTGCTTCTCGTCCCAAGAAAATAGTGGAAGCTCAAGGTTGGACTGTTGATGAAGATGGTACAATTATCCTGACGGTTGAACCGAATACTGTTATTCCTAACTATTGTATTGATAAGGATTGAGGCATCCGATAGTTTAGCTTGATGTTGAAAATTGCAGCAATTGTCAGCAATTAGATTACTGTTGGATAAGTATAGCGCGCTAGTTTAAATAGCTTCGGTGGAATCCTGTCACTATCGAAAATTACAGCAATTTCGGAAATAAAGCGATTCGTGCAAAGCCCGACGCTACGCTCCGGAAGCTGAGGCCTTTGGCCACGCTACGGGAACGCTTCCGCGCTTATGCGATCGCTTCCGCGCTTATGCGATCGCTTTCCACAAAAGAGCCTTGCTAAATCAATAGTTCAGCTCTTAAACACCCTGATCATACTTGACTAGGTACCTTCACCTTGCCGTTACTCTGTTGTGTCTGACTCTCTTCTTTTTGTTATATAGGGTTATTCTCGATGAACTCTTCAATTGCCTCTATAGGATTATGGGATTCGTCTTTTCCTACCCTAGCTTTACCCTTTTTAAGGTAGTTGTCCGCAGCGTCAACAAAATCACTATATAGATCAGGATTATCAATAGCTCCCAATTTAGAATCTTTTTCCGAATCTTTTATATCAAAATCAAGGCGTAACACACGCTTGGCATTATCCTCATTTCCTTGTCTAATTATTTGCCAGCAAACGTCCGCATTAACTTGATTGGGGGCAGGCATAAATAGATTACCTAGCTGTTGTGCCCAACCTACCATTCCCCAACTGTTAACTTCCTTGTAGCTGTATGGCTTTTTTACGTTACCTGTGCCAATAGAAACAATGGCTATATCATCGAGTTTAAGTTGCTTTTTATGCTTTGGATTAGAGGGATGATATGGAAGAAGCAGGGCATGAGCTATGGCAATCAGAGCCGGATTATTAACTGCAATACCCCCATCGATAAACGTTTTTTCTGGCACTTTTTCATTATCTAAATTATAAGGTTGAAAAAAAGTTGGAGCCGAGGCGGAGCAAACACATAGTTTCCAAATTTCAATATTGTCATACCATTGACGTTCTGATTTAGGGTTATTACTACAAAACCACATGGTTCTCCGTTTTTGAGTCCAATAAGCAGGAATTAATAAAACCGGTTTATTCTCAGAGATGTCACTGATTTTAGTAGAGCCAAATTGACCTTTTAATACAGCCTCTAGTCCCTGATGAGGGTATCGACCAACATTAAAAAAATTCCTAAGTATAGAAATATCACGCCAAACTTTCGTGTTATTTGGGAATATTTTTTCACCATTTTCTTCATAAAGGTTTAGTAACTCATCAGCAGTTTTTCCTAGACAAATCCCAGCAGCTAGAAGAGAACCTGTAGACGTTCCAGCTACTAAATCAAAGTATTCATGCAATGGCTTGTCAAGTTTTTCTTCAAATTTTTGGAGAATTCGAGCAGATATTACTCCCCGAAAACCACCACCATCTAAGCTTAAAATCTTGTAAGTCATAACTAATCTATCCCAATGATAAGATATCCCTGAGCAATTTAACGTAAGTACTCAGCACTTATATAGCATAGCGCTACGCGCAAGGCAAGAGGCAAGAGGCAAAAGGCAAAAGACAAAAGTTTACTACAACTGCTTTTTAGCTTTTATCAACGTCAAACACCTTAATGCTTAGTGCTATACCAACTTGCAACGATAAGCGTAATATTAAAAACTGACTACTTACGAAAAAAACTAAAATTTGGCGTGACTCAAACTTATGGATACGGATTGGTACGCAAGTTGGTATTACGAACAAATACCTGATATGGAGGGAGTAGACTTCAATTCTTTGTTATTGAAGTCTCCCTTTTTCAGTATACACCGAATTTAGCGACGTTTTTATTGAATGACTTCAGTAAATTTACTAGATTGAACTATTTATATACTCCTTTAGAGGAAAAACAAGGCTGTGAAAAAAACTCCCAACTCCATAATCCCCCTAAGTTTCTTCATCCATAGACTCGGGCAAATCAAAAATAATCACAAATTCCCCATCAGGCATCAGGCGTTTAAGCACCTGCAAATGCCCCTCGGCATCAGACCGGTTCCGGTACCGACCAACAACGACTCGTTGCATTTGTGGCAATAGGCGGATGATTGCCCAGGGGTATAGGCGTTCAGAGTAAGTCATACTTTAGGTATCTCCTTAACTGGGGGTCTAGAGCCAGCCTTCGGCCTTGGGAAAACTTCAGGCTGGCTCTTAACGCTTTCACGTCGATGTTTATATTATAACATAAAAAACTTTAATTATAACATATTTTGCAAATTTTTGTAACAAAGTCTTGAGGGAGTCGGGAGTCGGGAGTCGGGAGTCGGGAGTCGGGAATCGGGAATCGGGAATCGGGAGTCGGGAATCGGGAATCGGGAATCGGGAATCGGGAATCGGGAATCGGGAATCGGGAATCGGGAGTCGGGAGTCGGGAATCGGGAATCGGGAGTCGGGAGTCGGGAATCGGGTAAAAAAATTAGCGCTAGATAAATTTGGCTAAAGTATAGCGCTATTTTAAGCTCATCACTTAATCAACCCAAACAACCCTTAGCCTGCATAAAGACTAGCGCTAAATAAATTGTAAAGTTTTGCAAAAAACCTAACACAACCTGAAATTCATGTGTTTTATTAGATATAAGGTTAGCGCGATAGTAAAGGATCACAAAAAATGAACCAACAAACCAAGATAGTCGGAACTACCCAAGCAGCTTTTCTTCTAGGGATTTGCGTCCAACGAGTTCGCCAACTTCTCAAAAATGGCAGAATTAAGGGCGCTCAAAAAGTAGGCAGATTTTGGCAAATTCCCCTATTTAACGGCTTGCCTAGGGTCAGTCCTGGTCGCCGTGGACCCAAGGGAACCTGGAGAAGAGGTTTCCAGAAGGTGGCGACTTACATCCACGTCAACCAGAACGTGATTAAGCAAAATAAAAAGTACGACACCTATAAGCCTGTGCTCACTGTCAAACAAGGCAATCGCAACACCTACGGTCATTATGTAGAAATCAAGGGTCCATCTCGGTTAGTCTATCAACCCAATTGTCCCAAAGATTGTGGGGCTACGGTGTGGCTGGAAGTTGACCCTTGTGTAGAAATTCTCACTAAAGTCTTTAGTTAATTGCAAGATCAGTATTAGCTTGGGGTCATCCCAGCTGGAAGCTACTTGTTTGCGTAGCTTAAGAATCAAAAAAACAAGGTGTTAACTTGAAGGTTAAAACCTTAATGTTATTGGTCAAGGGTTCAAATCAAACAGCAGAAATGCTTCACTCGGAGTAGCGGACGCAAAAGTTATCCCTAGATGATTAGTAGATATACTTACTAGTCACATTCAGCGGACGCAAAAGTTATCCCTAAATACACTGATATATCTACAGATATATTACATTAGTTCTCAATTTATTCCCTTACCCTTGACTACTGTTCGTGTTATTTGTCACTCTAGCACCAGGAAAACTAATTAATAGTTCTTACCTACTAAAAACAATTGCGATTTGGGAAGTAATGTTTAGATTTGTTGCAGTAGTCAGGAGTTCATCTTTATTAACCTTGGGTGTATTAGCAGTCGTTAGTAGCCTAATCTTGAAACCTTTAGAAGCTGGAGCTGCTGTTAATGATCAGAGTCTAATCTTCGTAAAGGATTCATGGCCACAGGAGCCAGTGCCAATTCCAGAGAACTTGAACAAAAGGGATGATCAAGTTTTAGGGAGCGACACTGTAACAAATCTCAACGCCATCGATATTAACCAACTCCTGAGTCCTCCAGCCCCGGCAAAAATTAGTCAAGCCCTACCTCCAAACCTACCTCCGGGTATAGAGCTACCCGAGGATCGGCGGCGAATCCCTTTCCCCGAGCCTAGACGACCTCCCTCTCTGGAACCAGCACCAGAACCTCAACCTCCCCAGAAACTTCCTCCTGTGGACGAACTTCTTGACCCGTCTACTCCTAGCCCCGATTTACCGGACGAAATTCTGGAGGACATTCCAAAACGAATTGTAATTAAACGCTTTAATATTATTGGCTCAACCGTATTCAGCGAGGAAGAATTAGCGGAAATTACCAAACCTTTCCTCAATCAACCGATCTCCTTCCCAACATTATTTAAAATCCGGTCTGAGATTACCAAGTTATATGATAAGGAAGGATACGTTAACTCTGGAGCCTATATCCCACCTCAGGAACTTGAAGATGGGGTAGTTAGAATTGACATTATCGAAGGGGAATTAGAAGATATTATTGTCAAGGGTCTGAGTCGGCTTAATCCTAATTACATCAAAAGCCGTCTTGCGATCGCTACCAAGAAGCCTCTGAATGTAAGGCGCTTACTGAACGGCTTACAAATGCTGCGACTCGACCCTCTAATTGCCAACATCTCAGCTGAATTGTCGGCGGGTATTGAGCCTGGGGAGAGTTTGCTAGAAGTAAAAGTAACTGAAGCCGATACCTTCAGCACCCAAATAACATTAGATAATGGGCGCTCTCCCAGTGTCGGAAGCTTTCGGCGTCGTCCCCAAATTCGAGAAGGCAATTTACTGGGATTGGGAGATGCCTTAGAATTCAACTATACTAACACTGATGGTAGTGATACCTTTGATGTTAGCTATACCTTACCGATTAATCCTCGTAATGGTACTCTGCGCTTGGCTTATGGGACAACAGCTAGTGAAGTAATTGAGCCTCCTTTTGATAGGATAGATATTGACTCAGAATCACGGTTTTATGAAATAACCCTGCGCCAGCCTGTATTCCAAACTCCTACGGAAGAAGTAGCTATTGGTATCACCGGCTCACGCCAGGAAAGTGAAACATCTATATTAGATACGCCCTTTCCTTTATCAGCAGGAGCTGATGATGAAGGGCGTACGCGGATTAATGCCATCCGGTTATTCCAAGAGTGGACGAAGCGCAGTGAGCAACAAGTGTTAGCAGCTCGTTCCCAGTTAAGTATCGGGATTAGTTCAGGAGATACTACCATTAACAGGGGTGAACCAGATAGCAATTTCTTCGCGTGGCGTGGTCAAGGGCAATGGGTAAGGCTACTGGCACCAAACACTATCTTATTAATCCGAGGGGATGTGCAACTAGCAGACCGAGGCTTGGTACCATTAGAACAGATAGGGATTGGGGGTTTACAGAGTGTACGGGGCTATCGCCAGGATCTAATTTTATCAGACAATGGTGCCTTTATTTCTGCGGAGCTGCGTCTGCCAATTATTCAGAATCCTGATAGCGGAACTCTAGTGCAGTTAACTCCTTTTCTTGATTTTGGTACTGGCTGGAATAGAGACGATGAAAATGATATTGATGATAACACGATCGCATCCCTTGGTCTAGGTTTGCGATGGCAGCAAGGAGATTTACTAGAGGCTAATATCGGCTGGGGCTTGCAGTTGGTGGATGTTGAAACTAGAGATAGAACGTTACAGGAAGATGGATTCTACTTTTCGTTGATTTTTAGACCAT
>NZ_JAAHFV010000274.1:0-8923 GCF_010672755.1 Moorena sp. SIO1F2 | reverse complement strand
ACTTCGCCTAAAGTCACAGGAATTAAATCACTAACATCAATGGTAAACCGGAAGACTTTCTTGGCACGACGGTTGTTTTCTGGGTCAAAGAATTTCAACTGCACATCCCAACAATCACTATCCATCCGACAGAAAGGACTGCGCTGCACTACAATACTATCTAATTCCATTCCAGCTGCTACTGCTTCAGAGAAAGTTTGAGCTGCTTGGAAAGCGTTTGTTGCCGCAAAATTCAGCGCCCGGTCTTGAGACGTTTGTCCTAAGTTACGCAGATCATAGTAAACCCGGTTGAGGAAACTGCTGAGGCTTTTCCGCATTTGCTCATCATCTGCCTCTGCCTGCTGACCCCGTACCGCTTCCAAAGCAGAAGAAACCAGCGTATTCACCCTCCAACCGTAGATGCCACGAGGACTTACCGGTTCAACCACTGGAACAACTTGCCCAGAGAACAGTTTTACGGTTCTTCCCGTTAACCGTCCAGGGATACTTACCCGTTCAATGTATCCCTCAGAATCTTCTGCTTGTACTTCCCCAGAGAGCAATTCCTGAAATGCAGCATAGACATCTCTGGCAAAAGACCCCGAAGGTTCGAGGGCGTAAATCGGAGTCAACTCCATATTCAGCGTCCAAATTAAGGACTTGGCTTCCGACAGATTTGCCTCCAGATAGTCCACCATCTGACGGGCATCATAGGGATTTGCTGGCACCTGAGTTCCTTCAATGTCATAAGGTGGCATCAACTGTTTGAAGGAGTCGCGTCTTGCTTCGCCTCCAAAGTCGTAACCTAGGGTTCCGATCACATAAATTATATCGCCACCACTGGCTTGAACGGGCTGGCTGGGGGTAATTGCATTTGCAGTAGTGTTGGACATTGCAGAGATCTGGTGATTTGATGTGGATACAGAGGTCGCGGTGACCGGGGCTTGTGTAGATTGAGGTTCAGAAGCAATAACAGCAACATCAGTGGGTTGTGCAGGGGCTACCGCTGTCTCAGTTGAGGAGGCCGCAACGGCAGGTTGAGCTTCTGTGGGATCAACGGCTGAAGTCACCTCAGCACTGAGTGCCAGTTGGGGGCTAGTTTCTGGCGTTCCGTCACAGCCACAGCCCGATGCTTCAACGGTTGAGAGTTCTTCAGATTCAGACATGGTTTCTCCTGTTAAATCAGTAAACGCCCCAGCAATATTAACCTCACCCACCAAACAACGAGGACGCTGATCGTTTTCCGGTAGGTTACAGGGTAGGGCTGTTTTTAGCAAGGCAGTACGAACTTTTTGGGGGTCAGGTTCTTCACCCCGTTGCCGTTGCAGACTGAGCAAAAGTGCCGCAACTCCACTGACAATGGGGGTGGCAAAGCTGGTGCCACTGAGTCTGACTGTACCACCTCCGGGTTTAGCTCCTAGAATATTCTCTCCCGGAGCCAGAATCCCTTGGTTTTGATAGGTTTGACCCCAATTACTCAGTTCTAGGGGTTGTCCCTGGCCATCCGTGGCTCCAACTGCTAGGACAGCCGGAAGGGCAGCGGGAACGTGTAAACACTCACACCCGTCATTGCCCGCAGCCGCCACAATTAATACATTATTGTCTCGGCACAGACGGACAGCCTGTTGGAGCCAGTCCTCTGCTTCACCATAGTCAGTCAGTTGTCCGCCGCTGATATTGATAATATGCGCTCCGGCATTAACGGCCTGTTCAATGGCACGAGACAAATCCAGTTGGGAGAGGCGGCGACCTTCATCGGCGAACACAGGTATGACTAAACCCTGGCAGTTTGGGGCAATCCCCTGGACAGGAGAACCATGCTGACCCAAAATCAGACTGGCAACATGAGTCCCATGGCTCGACATCCTCCCCCTCGGGTGTGCCTCTCCCTGAACTAACGTTGGCAACCGCTTTAGCCTAGCCCCATCAAAACAAGGATGAGCCTGGTCAACAACCCCATCTAGAACTGCAACAACAACTTGGGAGTCCCCTTTGGTTTTTTCCCAAAGTCCCTGTATTCCTGGGATTTTAGCAATTTCAGACATTGAATCCCAAACTAATTTTGGATTGTTAAGCCATTGGTTAACATACTATGTCCAGTGGTATAGAAGACTGATATAGCCACAAAACTTAATATTTAGGCACTTGCGTGTAAAAAAAATATCAATTAAAGTAGAATGGGCAGAGTTATATATAGCCATTTTTAGCGACGTTTGAGGACAAATCTTATCCTTTTAAGGCAAAAGGCAAAAGGCAAAAGGCAAAAGGCAAAAGGCAAAAGGCAAAAGGCAAAAGGCAAAAGGCAAAAGGTAAGCTATCAGCTATCAGCATATGCTTAGATGGGCAAATCCCCAAACTTTCAATTCTGTCAAATCTCGAAATATTAAATTATCCTGTTCGATGTTTATTTTAAGCATTAGGCATTATAGCTGACCGCTGACTGCTGACCGCTGACTGCTGAATGTTGAGGGCAAAAGGCAATATTCAAGAGGGTTTTAAAGGAATCAGCCTCAAATAAAACTGTACCTCATAACTGCGAGAAACGCTAGAATCTGGAATACTCAAAAAAACCAAACTGTTTTTGACCACCCTAAAAGCTTCTTGATGACCTCTTGCCTCTTGCCTCTTGCCTCTTGCCTCTTGCCTTTCCCTAAGAGAGTATGTTCATACCTCAAATCGAAATGCTATAGTCCAGGGCTATAGTAGGGTGGGCAAAGTTCTATAATCTAGAATACTCAAAAAAACCAAACTGTTTTTGCCCACCCTACAAGCTATTCCCAATAGTCCAGGGCTATAGTAGGGTGGGCAAAGTTCTATAATCTAGAATACTCAAAAAAACCAAACTGTTTTTGCCCACCCTACAAGCTATTCCCTCGGTTCAGCTCAAATCGAAATGCTATAGTTATTAAGGTTTGACTGGAACAGAAGCTAACATAAATTCCCCTACAGAAGACTCTTCATAGTAGTCAATTCCAGTGGCTTTTTGAAATAGATCAGAATTACCTGCTCCGATACCGCAGGGGGCTAAATTCATACTGGTGGCAACCAGATATAAGGTTTGATACATAACTCCAACGTGTTTTAAAATCGCTGCATAGGCCATGGATTGATATTTCCAAAACATTCGTCCGAAGCGGGCGGTAATCACGAATACAACCTGGGGCTGATCATGTTGAGCGCTGGCAAACCAAACATCCTGAACTAATGCTTCCGTTTCTGCGGTCCATGCTGAGACTTGACACAACACATGGTCTAAGGGGTGATAGTGATAGAGTCCCTGTTCTAATCCTTGACAAGAGTTAACCACGGGATAAATTTCCAATTCATAAATCGCACCCCCACCAGGATAGGGACGGTTACTGACCTCTCCCCGTTCTGTATCGAAGAGTTTTTTCACCCTGGCGCAACGATAGAGAAACTGCCCCAATTGTTCAAGGGTGATCGGGGTTTCGTCATATCGCCGGATCGAACGGCGAGTTTCCAATGCCTGACTCAAGGGCATATCGGTTTGATTCAGTTCCTCTAAGTTTGGTTTTGCCAAGGGAATCACCACATCGGTCATCAATGGCTTCACCCCAGGCAAGGGGTCAATTTTACCGACATAGGGAAATATGCCACCCAAGGGATTATTATGTCTACCGAGGCGACTGCGGGAATGGAACAGTAAATCGTGAAATTCCCAAAACACTAAGGGTGGAGTTGCTTCTTCGCTCTCAACCTCTTCATCTTCTTCAAGAGGACTAGCAAAGGATGCAGACAACATCTGGGCCGCAAACAGTAAACTGAGAAACTGTTGGGCAATCTCTTCAGTAATTCCCGGAATTTCCTGACTCAAGCTGGCAGCGGTTTGGGGTTGAGATAACTGACTCACTAACCCAGGACCCCGCCAGTCTGAAAATTTAATCTTACCTTTGGTAAGGGGAGACTCTAATACCATTTCCCCTTCGACTTGATGGAGATAGGCGAAGCGAGACAGGGTAAATGCGAACGCATCCCAATCAATCTCAGGACAATCGAAGTAATAATCCCCTACCATGGGGATAGCGATCGCAAGGGGAGAAAGCTCAGGGGATGAGGGGGGGATGGCGTGACAGATCCAGCCCAGTTCGATCAGACGATTCAGGTAAGCATCGAACTTTTCCCGGACTTGTGTGCCGTCGGTTTCTAGGACTAAGGTTTGAAGTTGCCCGGCGGTGTGGGTTCCCTGTTTGAGAGCATCTAGAGCAGTTTTTAATCCCGGTTCCGGTTGATGAAATGTCAGCTTACGGCTTGAAGATTGGAGCAGAATATTGCTGTCAACAGAGGTGAGGGTGATTTCGGGTTTGAGGGAAACAGTTAAGGATGAGAAAGTCATTCTTCCAGTCAGAAGTCAACAGTAAGGCTGCATTTAACATTAACCCAAGCTGACAACAGATAACGAGAAGAATTTTTGCGCGTTAGCAACACCCTATATTATACCAAGTTGCGGTCAAACGTACAACTTTCTCTTCCGCCAATCTCCCTATCTCCCTATCTCCCTATCTCCCTATCTCCCTATCTCCCTATCCAACCAATCTACTCTGTTTGAATGCAACTCGGTATTAAATTTGATCGGGATTAATGCCCAGCTGTCGTAACCGTTCTGGGAGTTGTTCAGCTCGTTGGTGTTCGAGTTGAGCTTTTTGTTGTCTTTCCTACGTTGCAAAAGCAAGTTCTGATCACAGGCAGCAATCAGTCCAACTTTTGATGCACTGAAAAAACAGATCACACTTGTCTATACAAAGTAGCTAGTCTGCGGGTAAACAAGCTTCTGCTAGTATTTATGGTGCATCTCATATTTGTAAAAAAGATGGGAAGTGTGGGGCCCGGGCGCGGGAATTTTCGCCCGAATTTTTGCCTAATTGCAAAAGCGATGCAGAGGTGCGACCCGTGGCGAATTTAATTACGGGTCAAGCGCACCTAAGCGGTCTTGGGGAGGCAGCGCGGTCTTGGGGGTCTCCCCCGGAGACGAAACCTTAGATAGTGGAGCCTTTATAGTTAGCAGGTTATGCAGAAAAGGGTTAAATATTTGTTAATAAGGCTCCACTATCTTACGGTAACTTCAAACCATGAGCGACTGCCGTGGTTTCCCCCATGAGCGACTGCATCAAGACACTGAGATGCACCCAGTATTTATTAGAGTTTAGATAATTATTACTAATAACCTGATATTCAAATTGCTATATTTTTCCATTAAAAATGCCTTATTTAAGGTAAATGCAATGTTGTATCACTACTTATTTATCACTACCATACTGTGTACTTCCTTTCCAATGGCAGCAATTACGCCAAGAGCCTGCGTATCTGTGACCGAGTTCCGGCAGAAACTAGCTTTATTGCCGACGCCTTCAACCAAGCGGCTGGTTTCCCAGCTAGTGATGTCGGGATTGCCTTGTTCGAGAGTACCAATCCCTTAGCCACCAGTGGTTTAGCTGAGCCGAACATCTATCTGACTAATATCCCCGATAGCGATCGCGGTCGCTATTACTCACCGGGAACCTCAGTGCCCGCAGGATGTAATGTAGCGATCAACCAAAATGGAGTAGTGGTTGTCGAAGTCGGAGATGTGCCCCAAGCTACTGCACCAGGAGAGCCACCTAATTCTTATGGGTTTATCCGATTCCGGGGTCGAGTCAAGTAAACTGTTAGCCATTTAAATTGTGAATGGGGGCGCTTTGGGGAGATGGGGAGAGCCGAAACACTCAATACTGGCAAATTCTAGCTAGCGATCGCAAAAGTGCTAGTGCAGAAAATGCCAATGGCCAAACCATCACCCATGATTCTCTAGAATTGCCTGACTATCATGATAAGAGCAGGCTCGGAGAGGAACGAATTATGATAGCTAGCACAGCTACTTACGAAGTTACCTGGGAAAAGTTACCTGATGATTTCGTTCTAGATGACGAACCAGTGGATAATATCAATCAACCATCCCTGGCTGCTGCTCTGACACAAAGTTTGGAAATTGCTGGCAAACTACCAGCTAATGCCCTGACTACTACCAATTATGGCATCTGTGCCACTTTGAATGGCAAAATCGCGGTAAAAGCCCCAGATTGGGGATATGTGCCATCGATTCGGGTGCCCAGAGAAGAAGTGAAACGCAGTTATACCCCAACACTTCAAGGGGATATTCCTGCTATTGTCATGGAATTTCTCTGTGATACTGAAGGTGGGGAGTATTCCAACAAGCCAACCTATCCTCCGGGCAAGTGGTTTTACTACGAGCAAGTGTTACAGGTTCCCAACTATGTCATTTTTGAGCCAGACACTGGAGTAATAGAAGTCTATCGGTTAGATGATTCAGGACGTTATCAACTCCAACCACCCGATGGCAATAACCGTTATTGGATTGATCAAATCAGCTTATTTCTGGGTATCTGGCAAGGAACTAGGGAAAACCGAACTGGTTACTGGTTGCGTTGGTGGGATCAGCAAGGAGAACTGTTGCTGTGGGGTTCGGAGTTGGTCATCCATGAACAGCAACGAGCTGAACAGGAACGGCAACGAGCCGAGAAATTGGCAGCGCAGCTAAGAGCAGCAGGCATCGAGCCAGAGGGATAATTGCTCAACTGGAATATCATATCGATTCCGGTAGCATCGCTCTTGTCAAGCTTGGGTAATTGGAATTGGTCATTGGTCATTGGTCATTGTGATTACTTTAAATCCATGACTTATGGCCGATAAATGGAAAAAAGAAACGCCAACCAAAAATTATTTAACACTTAACCAACTAAACATTTCGGCAACGGATAATTGCCAATCTTTAAGACTATCTAAGACAGGTAAAATTTCTTCATCTGATTTAATCTCTGGCAATTGATTCGGTTTAAAGATCATCACTGATTCATCTTCAGGATCA
Organism: Moorena sp. SIO1F2; assembly: GCF_010672755.1. Taxonomy (NCBI): domain Bacteria; kingdom Bacillati; phylum Cyanobacteriota; class Cyanophyceae; order Coleofasciculales; family Coleofasciculaceae; genus Moorena; species Moorena sp. SIO1F2. The sequence goes on along the minus strand of NZ_JAAHFV010000274.1, from coordinate 2,064 downwards.
ATTAACCAGCCTAATTCTGTTCCTTGGTTCAGACAAAACAAAATTTTTTTGATAACTTTGTTCGCAGATTGCTCAGGAGAAAGAATTTCGATTACCCAATCAGGATAAAGCTCAAATTTATTGGCAATTCTTCCTTTTTCTGTTTTCGGAATACGATTCCAACTAAATACTGTAATATCTGGAACAATAGAACGTCCCCCAAAAGTACATCTTAACTCAGTAAAAGCATGGGCGATTTTTTTCGGCAAAACAACTTCATTAATCGCTGTACCAAGACGAGTTTGTAAGGTACTATGTTCTCCTTGAGGCATAGGTTTTTGTTCAATTTGTCCATTGACATATTCACTAGCAGGTTTCGTTTCAGGAAGTTCTAAAAATTCCGCCAGGGTCAACGTTTGTCTAATTTGATTTACAGCAACCATTTATGAACTCCTGTTTGTTAGATTTTAAGTAAGCATTCAGCGGTCAGCCGTCAGCCGTGAGCCGAAGGCTCACGCTTCGCGAACAGCTTATTTTATTCAAAAGCTGTTGCTGTAGCGTGTGCTATGGACATAAACTGTTCCCGTAGCGTGGCCACAGGCCTTTGGCTGATAGCTGTTGCCGTAGCATCTCAAGTAGCGCATTAGCTGATAGCTGATAGCTGAATGCTTAAGATTTTTACTGTTGCTGGATTCAGTTCCAGTAATCCCCACCAGAAAAGCGATGCTCGGTACGAGCCGCTACGCGAACGCATCCTACAAGATCCGTTTACTCTTTCAACCAATCAAATATCTCACCCACCTTAAGCTGCACCGCTTCGGCAAACTCTGGCACCGGCAACACTACCTCTAAGTTCTCAAAAAGTTGCACGGATTTATCGGCACTATAGACAAATATCAAGGACTCTTCCGGATCCAATAACCACCCCATGTTAGTACCATTGTCGAGACAATGGAGAATGTTGCGAATGACTTTGGTTTGGCTCTGCTTGGGGGATAAGATCTCGATGGTCCAATCTGGATGTAGATTGAAGGAATTGGCCACTTGGCCATCATGATCACGAGGAATCCGTTCTGTACGAAAGACGGCAAGGTCTGGGACAATTGATCGCCCACCAAAGGTACACCGCAGTTCCGGGAATGCCTGGGCAGTTCGCTCTGGCTTTAAGGCGAGTGTTAAAGCAAAACTCAATTCCCGTTGAAGGATGCTGTGCTTTCCTTGAGGCATAGATTTTTGTTGAATTTGTCCATTGACATATTCACTAGCAGGTTTGGTTTCAGGAAGTTCTAAAAATTCCGCCAGGGTTAACGTTTGTCTAATTTGATTAACAGCAACCATTTATGACCTCTTTTTGATAATTTCTTCCCTAAAATCAAGCAATACCGTGCCATGGCAATCCGTTACGATAAAACTGCTAGAAATTTCTTAGACGCAATTCATCTCGCTGCTGCTGTTGTTTGGCTTAACTAACGACACCCCCTAGGTTTTAACTACAGCCGAGGTTCCAGTCACCATCGACAACTTCATGATTCTGGGGTCCAGACAGTTTGATCCCCTTGCCCCCAAAAGCCATCATATTTGGTAAGACAAACATCACCTAAAACCTTAGTTTGACAGGCTAAGCGGCGATTTGCCGTCGGAGAATGGGGCGGAAGCGATCGCCTAGCTTTATCCTTCCAATTTGGCTCGGATACTTCCCCGTCTATCTCAACCGCACAGGTACCACAGCTACCTAATCCTCTACAGTTAATTAGTTTAGCGTTGCCGTTGTATAGGGCAACCCCATGGTCTAGTAACACCTTGCGCAGATTACTGCCCTGGTCACATTCAAAGCTTTTTCCTTGTGCTGTTACTTTAGGCATTATTCAAGATTACTCCTTATCTGTAGCTTATTTTTTAATACAATTAGATGCAGCTATGTTTAGTGTTGTGAACAAAGCCAATCTGGCAATACACTAAGGTGCTCTTATTGTTTGATGGTTCTAGATAAGCTGCGTTTATAAATATCTAGAGGTCTAGTCCTCTGACTAAGCTTTGAGGGCCTAAAGCTTAGTCAGAGGACTAGACCTCTAGATATTTATAAAA
>NZ_JAAHFV010000273.1:0-8963 GCF_010672755.1 Moorena sp. SIO1F2 | reverse complement strand
CAATATTGTGCTTAATCTGCTTAGTATCAATCAGCAGGTGATTACCAAAGTGTTCATCAATAAACTGCTTACCCCGGTCTACATGGTAGGGAGTAAGGCTGGCATCAGTGGCACCTGTAGGGAGAGTAATCATAAAATTGTCTATTCCTGTGGCATACAATCCTTGGTCTGGTTGGTCTTGGCGACAGATGCCTTTGATATAGCCAATGTCATGGCACAACAAGGAGATAATCACGTGCAACCAGTCTTCACAGGAGACGCTCCCTTCGCAGATGTGCTTACCCCACAAGATTTCCTGTCCAACTACGGTGACTAGGACGGTGTGTTCAATGTTGTGATAAAGAGCGTCACTATTAGCAATATTTTCCAGAGCCATGTGGGTAGCCCAAGTAATCAGCTCACAGTAGTCTGATTTAAGGCTGCCGTAAGTGCTGTGGAAACCTGTCTCTAGATTTTTAACACAGGTATCAATGATTATCTCGGTAGGATTAAACATCATAGTAGACATATCAGCAACTCCTGATTTAGATTTCAGATCATCCCCACGGTCACATCCGGGGGATTTCAGGTTAGGGGTTAGGGGTTAGTAGTTAGTTAATTGGTCTGGTATTGCTTAATTATGCAATGATTTTAATAGTTTTTTTGAATGGGCATCTTGGTGGAACCGGCATCTTTTAGGTGCGCTTGACCCATTAAGAATTAAATTCGCCACGGGTCGCACCTGTGGAACGGATATCTTGCCGTGGAACGGGCATCTTGCCCGTTTCATTTCGCAGGCAGGATGCCCACCCCACTGATATTAATTCCGCCCTTCAGCAATGCCATTGGTCTGACTAACTACTAACGACGTTTTGTTTTGCAGCTCTCAATCCCTATATATAGATCAACGCTAGATCAAAGTCCTCAGCATTCGCCCTGAGGCACTTAGCTTTGTTAGGTTCGGCACAAGGGGCGAGGTATTAACCTTAGGTTTGTCAAGTTTTCACCCACTTCGGATCAGGTATCTACCAAGCTGATAGCTGATAGCTAAAAGTTGATCGCTTTATCAACACAACCCATCAAGCTCCCAATTTTGGGTAATACAAGTGCAACAGGGAGTGATATGATATTACCAGTACTCAGTGCCATCAGACGCAGGGTTTTAGCTTGAGGGAAAAGGCAAAAGAGTACTGAGACATCTATAACATCGTATAGGTTTGATTGCCATTAATCAAACTTTATACTGCGTTGAAGACATCAGGGTAATTTGTGGAAAAAGGCTCACAAGCCACGTCTAATCCATAATTTGTGTAAAAATCTTCACAAACCCATGGCTAGCTCAGCTTTTCGATAAGCTAGTTAGGATTGGTTTAAAATTAGCATAAATACTATCTTTTTTTGGTGCATCTTGATAACCACCTAAACGCTATGTCTAGGGGAAAAAACCGATTATTCAAAATCTCTATCGGCAAGACTGAGATGTTCTTAGAAAAATTGAATCAACTAGATTTGACTGTAGCATTTGATCAGCTAACACCTCGTAAACGAGAGGTCTTGAAGAAAATGTTAGCGGGCCAAAGCGATCAAGCGATCGCTAAGTCGCTACACATCACAGAAGCTACTGTCAGAAAACATGTGCAGCAGCTGTGCGAGAAATTTGAGCTGAGGAATGCACCAGGTGAACACTACTCACTCCGAAATCAGTTAATTGACCTATTTAGTCAATATCAGCCTAAGTTAGTCAATCCAGAGTTATTAAGTAAATATAAATCTTTCATCGTCCCACCGATGCCAGAGTCAGAAGGGCAACAAAAGCCAGTTCCTCTCTATGCTGACTTTTATGTCAAGCGCATTCCTTATGAAGATCAGTTGTTAGAGGCAATTGTCAAGCCTGGTGCTCTAATTCGGATCAAAGCACCCCAGCAGATGGGTAAAACCTCCCTGATTGAACGAGTTCTGGCTGAGCTCAGGCAGCAAGGTTATCAAGCTGTGACCTTAAGCTTTGAGTTAGCCGATAGTACCGTCTATAGGGACCTCGGCAAATTCTCACGGTGGTTCTGTGCCAGAGTTGGTCAGACTCTAGGGCTGTCAAATAAGTTGGATGAGTATTGGGATGATATTTTTGGATGTAATAGTAACACCACAGATTACTTTCAGGAGTATTTATTGGCAGAAATTGAAAGCCAGATAGTGCTCGTTATAGATAAAGTTGATCTGGTGTTTGAACACCCCGTTATTGCTGATGATTTTTGTCGCCTTCTCCGTGGTTGGTATGACATCGCTAGGCGGGGCGATCGCAGTAGCGCTATCTGGAAAAAACTCCGGTTGGTGATAGTACATTCTACAGAAATTTATGGCTCCTTGGATATCAATCACTCACCACTGGCTAATGTCGGATTGGAAATTGAGTTGCCAGAGTTTAGCACAGAGCAAGTACAGGAGTTAGTCAGACGTTATGGACTGAATGGGAATCCCAGACAAGTCGAGGAACTGATGGCGATGGTGGGAGGACATCCTTATCTGTTGCGGAAAGGTTTAGCTTATATTAAATATCATCAGATTACCCTAGCGCAACTGTTAGAGGTGGCACCCACAGAAGCCGGACCATTCAGTGACCATCTGCGACGCCACCTAGGAAATCTCAAACAGTCTCCAGAATTGGAAACTGCGTTGGAGAAAGTGGTTCAAGCACACAGCTGGGTAACTATCCCATCGGAGCAAGCCTTTAAGTTATATAGCATGGGGTTAGTAAAGTTGCAAGGGAATAGCGTCATGCCTCGCTGTGATTTATATCATAAGTATTTTTGCGATCGCCTTTGGCAGCGGCTTGAGCCTGAGTGCTGAGTGGGTCAGTTCAGAATCCATACTTCATATAACCTTAAACCTTAAACTTACAGGAATTGGGACGCCATGGGCGAACAACCTTCAACCTACCCGAAGGGAACGCCTAGGGCCAACAACCTTGGCCAAAAGGCCACGCGTGCGCGTTCAACCTTAAATTTTAAACCTTAAACCTTAAGCCTTAAACCTACCCGACAACGGACGCCAAAGGCGAACAACCTTGGCCAAAAGGCCACGCGTGCGCGTTCAACCTTGGCCAAAAGGCCACGCGTGCGCGTTCAACCTTAAACAGTTAACCTTCAACCTTAAACAGTTAACCTTGGCCAAAAGGCCACGCGTGCGCGTTCAACCTTAAACCGTCAACCTTAAACCTTGGCCAAAAGGCCACCCTACGCGAACAACAGTTAACAAATAAAATGACCTACGAATATATATACTCAGGGACTTTACCAGCCGATGCTCTTACCTATGTTAAGCGACAAGCAGATAATGATTTATATGAAGGATTGAAGGCTGGAAAGTTTTGTTATGTATTGAACTCAAGACAGACTGGAAAATCTAGCTTACGAGTGCAAGTAATGCGCCGACTTGAAGCGGATGGGGTTGCCTGTGCAGTAATTGATTTATCCATGGATGGTACTCAGCATGTCACTCTCGATCAATGGTATGCCAATATTGTCCGCTCTCTGGCTAGAGACTTCGAGCTAGATATTAATTTACGCACTTGGTGGCGCGAGCGAGAAATGATATTTGCGGTGCGGCGATTGAGAGAATTTCTTGAAGAGGTTTTGCTCCAGCAAGTTACTCAAAATATTGTAATTTTTATTGATGAAATTGATAGCGTTCTTAGCCTCGATTTCCCCACTGATGATTTTTTCGCCTTTATTCGCGCCTGCTATAATCAACGTGTGGATAAGTCAGACTACCAACGCCTTACCTTTGTGCTACTTGGAGTAGCAACACCATCAGATTTAATTCAAGATAAAAAACGCACACCCTTTAATATTGGTCAGGCGATTCAGCTATATGGTTTTCAGTTGCACGAAGCACAGGCATTAGCCCAGGGATTACAAGGAAAAATTAGTAATCCCCAGGATGTCCTGAAACAGGTATTGTACTGGAGTGGAGGTCAACCTTTCTTGACCCAAAAGCTTTGTAAACTCTTGTTGGATTCTGTATCTAGTATCCCCACAGGTGGTGAGTCAGAGTGGGTTGACCAATTAGTGCGATCGCAAGTGATTGATGATTGGAAATCTCATGATAATCCGGAGCATCTGAAAACTATTCGCGATCGTCTTCTTAAGAATGAGCAACGGGCTGGGCGATTACTGGGATTGTATCAGCAAATTCTGCAACAGGGAGAAATAGCGTCTGATGACAGCTCTGAACAAATAGAATTGCGGCTATCGGGATTAGTGGTTGAGCAGCAAGAAAAATTAAGGATTTATAACCGTATTTATCAAGCTGTTTTTAACCAAAATTGGGTAGATAAAGAATTAGCCAATTTACGACCATATAGTAAGGAAATTACTGCTTGGTTAGACTCCGATGGTCAGGATACATCCCGACTCCTGGGGGGACAACAGTTACAGGATGCATTAAGATGGGCGCTTGGGAAAAGCTTAAGCCATCAAGATTATCAGTTTTTGACCACTAGCCAAGAATGGGAAAAGCGAGAATTTAAAAAGGCGTTAGAAGAAATTCAACGGTATTCAGAAGCCAGACGACAAGGGAAACTTAATCCAGCCCTAGCGGCTACGACTAAGGAAACTATCTATGAGTCTCTTCAACACCTGACCCCAGAAAGTTTTAAACATATTGTTTCCAACCTTGAATTAGACTTACGAGTTTTTAATCAAACCTTATCCATGATGGATACTCTGATCGACAGAGAAGGGTTTGATTCCATTTTCAATGAAATGTTACGGTCTATCACCTTCAAAACTGGAGAGATACTCCAGGCGGATCGCACGACTATTTTTTTATTAGATGAAGCCAAAAATGAACTATGGTCAATTGTGGCAAAGGGAGAAGGAGGAGACTCAGAAGAGATTCGGGTGCCTGCGGATAAAGGGATTGCTGGTTATGTTGCTCAAACTAAGAAAACTGTCAATATTCCTTACGATTTATATGACGATACCCGTTCTAATACTGCTAAGCAATGGGATACCAAAACTGGATACCGTACTTATACCATGCTGGCTTTACCCTTACTGGATGAACACGGAGATTTAGTGGCTGTTGTCCAATTACTCAATAAGTTAAAACAACCGCCGGTTTTAGACGCGCCCTTAGCTGATAAAATTAATACAAAAGGCTTTACCCCAGAGGATGAAGAACTTTTTGCGCAATTCGCCCGCTCCATTCAAATGATTCTTAAATCCTCTCGCTTATTTTATAAAGCAGCTCAGAAACAACGAATAGCTTCAGCATTGATAAATGCGACACAATCTCTGGGTCAAAGTAGCTTGGATCTAGAAGAAACGTTGAATAAAGTGATGAATCAGGCTCAAGAGCTAATGTCTGCTGATCGCAGCACAGTCTGGATGTTAGATGAGGAAAAGGATGAATTATGGACAAAAATAACGGTTGCTGATGGCACATTAAAAGAAATTCGGATTCCCAAAGGAGCTGGCTTTGCTGGTCAAGTTGTTACTACTAAACAGCCACTGATAATTCCGTTTGATCTCTATGACCATCCCAATTCAGAAACTGCCAAACAAACTGATAGTCAAACCGGTTATCGCACCTGTAGTTTGTTAGGGATGCCTGTGTTTAATGCCGATAATGAATTAATTGCTGTTACCCAATTAGTCAATAAAAAGAAGCAGGGCAATTTTCCCCCATACAATCCCGCCGATTGGCCCAACCCTCCCGATTGCTGGAAGGCAAGTTTTGATCGTAGGGATCAAGACTTGATGGAAGCATTTAATATTCAAGCGGGTGTAGCGCTCCAAAATGCCAAGCTGTTTAGTAAAGTCAAGCAACAACAGTTAGAGCAGCGAGATTTAGTCTTTAATGTATCTAGTGGTGTAATTTTTACCAATAAAACCGGTCAGATTATCCTAGCCAATGATCATGCTAAGGATTTTATTGGTTTAAAAGATATTGAGGAGAAGTCTTTACGGGACTTGCTCCACATTAAAGAAGGTAATTTTGCCGAATGGTTCGATCTAGCATTAGTGGCCAATAATGAAGAAGAACGTCGGCAAGATTATTCAGCTCAAACCTTAGTATCCCATAATACTCAAGCAGAGCACAGTGTGAATCTATGTATTATCTCTTGTCCTGATGCTTCTGATGTTAATCAGATTTCTACTATCCTAGTAATTATTAATGATAGTGGCGATGAGAAACAAAAACAGGAGCAGCAAAAGCTAGTGCGTAGTGTGTCTATGGTCGGCAATCTTTATGGTTGAAATTATTTCATAATTAGAGATGATGTGGCTTCAATTAAGTGATAAATTTGGATTAGAACCCAGTTATTTAATTAAATTATTTAATTCAGGGTCATGTTTGGGGATAAAACTGTAGATGCAAAATACCTGAATCAAAAATGTATGTATTTCTTGATTAAACTCTTGATGAAACTGTAGATGCAAAATTCATGAAAATACAAATAATCACCAATTTATAATCAATACTATCCGAGGCTTAAGCCTTTTTACTCTGTTTTTTTATAAAGTCCTTGATACCTTCTAATGAAAAACATTCATGGACTTTTTTTTCGTCGTTATCAATAACTTTATACAGATATTTATCTGGGCGTCCAATACAACCATCATATCTCAAAATTAACTCCTTATAGCCAAGTTCTTTGAGTTTTTCATAACAGATGTTATGCTCTTTGACATCAATTTTTTGAGTATCAACAGAACACTCAAATTTTGGTTTTTCTTCAGCCTCGACTTGACCAGCTTTCTGATCAAATTTTTCCTCTAGAGCTTTTACCCTTGATTTAAGATCGTTTAACTCTTCTTGCACTTACTTATTTCTCCGGAATTTAATTTCATTTATTTCATTCAATGTAAATAGAGTTTCAGTAAGTGTTTGTGATCTAAATCAACTTTTGTTCTGATCTTTATCACTGGAGTTTAGACTAATTCTCGTTTATCAGAAACTTGCCTCCCTTGAGTAGTCACATTGACTTATTCAACTGAAACCCTTGATAAATAGTCATTACAGCAATTTTTAAGGCACTTGTCTTTAGGCAGTGCTATAACGGAATTGTGTGTACGCAAGACGAGTTGAAGAGTTTGGATAATGCAGCCCTAATCCAAACTCGGCAAAAAAGACAAATATAGCAATTTTATATGCCATGAGGTACAAAGGGCTCCTCCGTTGGTCCCCCTTATCAAGGGGGACTTTGAGGTTGAAAAGTGTACCTCATAAATCCTATAAACGCTATAATCAAATCACCCAAGACTATCTCAAACGCTCTTTGGTGCTTGAGGCATGGGTTTCAATTCCTAATTACTTCAGGACTTACGCACAGACTCCATGGGTAGGGTGGACAAGGTTTTGCCCACCCTACAGGTAGATTTAAATTGAGGGATTTGCGTAAGTCCTATACTTTTTATGAAGTTTCGTTAAATCCCAAAATTTAGTCTAAAGTCCAGTGAATTAAAAATGTCCGTATTTCTTGATTAAAATCTTGATTTTACTGTAGATGCAAAACTCCTGAAAAGACAAATAATCACCAATTTCAAATCAAGATTATCAGAGGCTTAAGCGTTTTTAGGTTGTTTCTCTAAATAGTCTTTGACCCCTTTTAATGTATAAAATTCAGCGACTTTATTTTCGTCGTTATCAAGAACTTTATACCGATATAGATTTGGGGCTCCAATACAACCATCATTTTCCACAATTAACTCCTTATAGCCAAGTTCTTTGACTTTGTCATAACAGCTGTTATGATCTTTAACATTAATGTTGTTCTGATCAACATTACACTTAAATTTTGGCTTTACTCCAGCCTCGACTTTATCAGCTATCTGTTTTAGAGTCGATTTAATCTCGTTTAAGTCTTCTGGCACCTACTTATTTCTCCGGAATTTAATTTCATTTATTTCATTCAATGTAAATAGAGTTTCAGTAAGTGCCTGTGATCTGAATCAACTTCTGGTCGGATTTTGATCACCGATATCCTATTCAAAAAAAAAACTTTTTACTCTCAATGTAAGCTATAATATTTTTCTTTGAATAGTGAATATAATCTATTCAAAAAAGGCAAGAGGCAAGAGTTAATCAACTAGCGATGTATTACCACAGTTGACTGTCTACTGTCTACTGTCTACTGCCTGGGGGGGCGCTTGTCGCCCCCCCAGATGCCTGTGTTGTTATGGATAATGCCCAAATTAATGTGGGATAAATGGTAAGAGAAGTGATTGAAGAAGCTGGAGCTAAACTAGTTTATTTACCCCCCTACTCTCCGGAATTTTAACCGATAGAAAATTTTTGCTCAAAAGTTAAAAGTACTTTGAAAAAAATCGGAGCAAGAACCTATAAAGATTTAATTGATGGGATTACCTCCGCAATGCTGAAGGTGACTCAAGAAAATATTCATAACTGGTTTACTCATTGTTGTTACTGTACCTCATGAGTCCTATAAACGCTATATTTAATTAAGGGTCATGTTTGGTGGTTAAACTGTAGATGCAAAACCCCGGAAAAATGATACTGCTGGCGAAACATTTCTTAACATCCTGAAAGCATTGATATTCCGTGTAATTGTCGAAAAACATTTTATAGTTTTGCAACTTAATCAACGGCAAAATCATTTTTTTGGATGTTAACTTATATTTCGCTAGCAGTATCTAAAATGTCTGTATTCCTTGATTAAAATCTTGATGAAACTGTATATACAAAAGTCCTGTAAATACAAATTATCACCAATTTTTTATCAAGAAAGCCACAAACTTAAGCTTTTTTATTTTTTTTATCTAAATAGTCCTTAACCCCTTTTAATGTATAAAATTCAGCGACTTTCTTTTCGTCATTATCAAGAACTTTATAGCGATATAGATTTGGGGCTCCAATACAACCATCATTTTCCACAATTAACTCCTTATAGCCAAGTTCTTTGACTTTGTCATAACAGCTGTTATGATCTTTAACATTAATGTTGTTCTGATCAACATTAC